>NZ_JBARYM010000439.1:0-1634 GCF_049647865.1 Tunicatimonas sp.
CTATTACGTAGATGGTCGGGATGTAACCGCCCACTTTGCTTTAGAATACGGCATGATAGGTGCCGCCGATAGTATTATCAGAGAAAAGAAGAGTAGGTACAATATCGAGGTTCTGGAGAACTGCCAAGTATCGGTGCTAGATTATCAAGAATTGGAATCATTTCTTTATCAAAACCCCAGCTTAGAACGGTTAGCTCGAAAGCTTACTCAAATGATTTATATGGACTTGGTAGAGAGAATGGAGGGAATGACTTTCCTTTCTGCCAGAGACCGATACGAGCATTTGACTGTCCGCTATCCCGGTATTACCCAAAGAGTGAATTTGGGTCATATCGCTTCCTTCTTAGGAATTACCCCTGAAACCCTGAGTAGAATTAGAGGCCAATCCTAATTTTTTGATATACATCAAGAACTAATAAGTGCCAGACTTCTAACTTCGCTTTATTAGAAGAATAAGCGATATGCTAAGTAACATCACTTTTAAAAAAATATTTCTTATTGATAGTGTAGGGGCCATTGTTACGGCGCTTATGCTAAGCCAAGTGTTAGCTCAATTTGAACATATTTTCGGGATGCCACAACCAACGCTCTTTACTTTGGCCGGTATTGCCAGTGGTTTTGCTTTGTATTCTATAACTTGCTACTGGTTAGTGAAAAAGCATTGGAGGCGATATCTAATAGGTATTGCTGTAGCTAATATTGCCTATTGTATTTTGACTTTAGGCTTAATTATTAAATTGTCTGATACTATCACCTATTTAGGAATCGCCTATTTTGGAGGTGAAATTATATTAGTTGTAGCATTAGCTATCTTTGAATTTCAATTTGCCAGAACCAAGTAAAGCAACTATCTGGGTCCAAAGTAATTACTACTTAGAGCATCGTTGTTAGTGTCGTTTGTTCTGGCCAAGGTTATAGTAAAATAGTACCGTAAAATAGCGTTGTGCTCAGAGAAATGACTTGGAAAGATCGTTCAAGAGTGTTAAAAATATATGGATTAGAAATTGAAACAAGAAGTGCCACATTTGAAACTAAATTCCCTAGTTGGGTAAATCAGGATATTAACCGTTTGGAACACTCCAGATTGGTGTATACAAATTACCAGGAAAGAATTCTGTGCTGGGGCGCACTATCGGCAGTTTCGAAAAGGTTGATATATGGTTTTTTAGGTAAAACCTACTAGGCAACAGATAGATACACATTGCAATTAGAAGACCTTGGTAGCGCGCTTGAACATTCTGAGAATCGTACGCCGATGGTAAACAATCGGGTAAGAATTTTTCTTGTATACTTAATGCGTGTTTGAATCTTAAATTCAGAATTTGTTATGTAGTATTCTTTGATTAGTCGCGCGGCGAACTGTTGAGACTCTTTTAAGGAAGAGAATCTTAGCTACCTTCTGCAAAAAAGCCACCATAGGGTGGCCGAAGCATGAGCAGAAAAGATCCATCGCCCAGCAACCTGGAAGAAGATTAAAAGACAAAGTTAAAACATGCTCGTATGTTTATGGAAGTCAGCTAAATCAGATGAATGTAGTAGTTTAGTATTATCAGGCAGATGAAGGATAAACATGCAAACACACTGTCTTTGCAGTGATGTTGATTAAGAGATTACCTCTCTGCCTGGAGGTTCTT
>NZ_JBARYM010000440.1:0-7764 GCF_049647865.1 Tunicatimonas sp.
GTATAGCGCAGCTTAACTAACACTTGCTATTCAACTTCCTTGAATCATCCCTAATAGTTTACAGTCTTATAGGTGCAAGATAAATAGAATAATAATTGACTTTAGCGTAAAACTGGCAACTCAGGCATATTGATAAGTAGAACAATTGGTATAAGTATTTCAATATCGTTAACGCTAAAATATTCTACTACGCTAGAAGTGAGTACTACTAATTTCTTGTCGCTACCATTAAAGGATCTCAAGAATTTTATTTGGCTTTTAAAGTTTTATTGGGCGACATCTTACAGCTACGATCTATCGCAGTATTTTTCTTCACCTTTCTAATGCAGTCCTGAGTATTCAACTCTCAATTTACGACTAAAATCTGTATGGCACTGAACAGCATGGAAGCTATATTCTGGTTGCTTCTTTAGAGCTTTCACTTTGAGTGGATACTGTGACAACTACACGAAAGCAGAAAATACGATTAAGCCTTGTTAATTAGTAATGACGTAGAGCTTACGCTAATACTATCGAGATAAAAAAACAGAAGCTACCAAGACATTGGTAGCTTCTGTAAGTTGGTTTTACGCTTCATTTGCGTTAGTGTGCTTTTTGTTCTTTTTATTGTGCTGAGCAATTCACTTTGTCAATTCTTGACTTGAATAGTAATTGGATCAACTACTGTGGTGGCATTACCAGCTAAGTCTGTGGACAAGTTACTCACGGATACGGTGGCCAGTTCGGTGGTTCCCCCTTCGGGCTGAAAGGCGTACGTCCAAACCTGTCCATCGGTAGTGGTCATCTCGGCATCTGTTACGTAGTTCTGGGCTGCTCCGACCACCGATACGGTAATGGCACTCTCGGTGCGAAGGGGTTCGCTGAACGTCACCGTAAGGGTGCTGGTAGTGGTACTGTCTACCGGAGTGAGCGAAGCAGTAAGTCTTCCGGTAGCCGAGGTGTTGTCGGTGCGGTACGTGTCAAAGGTGGCAATAGTATCCATAGCCAAAGATCCGAATCCGGCAGTTGTTACGGCATTGTCTACGTTAATTTTATCCACTCCATCGCCATTCCCAGCCGTATAGGTTACCTGAAAAGTGCGATCATCTACACGGGTTACGGCACTGACCGCCTCTCCAGCACTGGTGCCGCTAGCTGGAACCACAACTACTTGAGGGGCAGTTTCAATCGGCTGGTCAAAATTGATTAGCACGTTAGAAGTCGCACCAGCTGTCAAAACGGTATCACTGGGCAAAGTAACCGTTGCCATCGGAGCAGCACTCACTACAGTTACGGTAGTGGTACCGCTAATCCCCCGGGCGGCCACAGTGATATCACCACTGCCCGCCGCCGTGAAAGCCACCGCGATTGTTGAAGTGCCCGCACCAGATACAATAGTAGCACCGTTTGCGGGTACTGTCCAGGCATAGGTTTCACCTTCGTACTTGCTGGTAGAAAAAGTAGTGGTATCACCAGGAGATACCTCATCCGGTCCGTTTATGGAAAATTCGGTAAGTACAAAGTCCGTTACTTCATCATCGTTATCACACGCTACTGTTGATAGTAGAATGCCAACGGAAAGAATACTGATTAATGACTTAATTGATCGATAGGTTTTCATAGTTTTTTCTTCATTAGTAGTTTACAAATATAACGAAGCTCTCCGATTTTTTAATCAATAGGTTTTTCAAATATTTCAGGAAAAATTATTTTGGATCAAGGAGTCTTCCTTTCGTTTCATAGATATATCTTTGACGGAAGCCTTAGAGTTTTTTATGAAGACAGCAACTCTCTGATAAGCCAAACGGATGCGAAATTGATTGAGGTCAATTACAAAGGAGCTCTAAGCGGCGGGGTTAAGACCGATGAGAGTGCAAAGGAAAAGAGTAAACCGCTGGTTGATCTAGGGCAGGTAGTAATCTTATCGACTAAGAAGAAGAGGGCTATCCAAGTACTAAAAGCCTACGATACATCTGTAGATAGATTTATAGTGGCGACTCGAATTAAGCCAAAACGCCGGGGGTTATTCTCACTCACCTTTCTAACGCAGTCCTAAATATTCAGCATTCACTTTACGACTTGAACTTCTGTACGGTGCTGAACAGCTTTGTTCGATAATGAACAGTTTGTAAGCGCAAACAATGTCTCTAAGCTAGCTTAAAGTATTTTTCCTAATTGGTACCATTGTTGTGTAGTGGGCAATACATAGTACTATACACTTCTTTCTAAGAAATATACTCAACTCATGCATATTTTTCGTTTAGTGATTATTAGCTTTTGCGCTATTTTCTCTTCCTTTTCAATTCTATCAGCCCAATCTACTGCCAGTTTACAGGGTCACGTTCGCGATCAAGCGGATGAACCACTACCTTATGTTAATGTTCTATTACTATCATCGGCAGATTCTTCCTTAATTAAAGGTAGTGTAACTGATACTACCGGGGCCTATCAGTTAGCATTTAAAGAAGGCACTTACCGGGTATCTGCCCAGATGGTGGGCTACCAAAGCTTTTTCTCCGAAGTATTTACTACCGAACAGATACCCCAGTCACTCGCTAACATTCAGCTTTCAGAAGCTACCACTGAGCTGGGAGAAGTAGTCGTTTCTGCGACTAAACCCATGATTGAAGTTACTTCTAACGCCATCGTTCTCAACGTAGAGTCTAGTCCTATTCTCCAGAATGGAACCGCTCAGGAGGTACTGGAAAAATCACCCGGAGTGATCGTCGATCAAAACGGAAATGTGAGCGTGAAAGGAAAATCAAACGTACTTATTTATTTGGACGGCAAACCCACCTATTTATCCGATAGTGATCTAATGCGACTGCTAGAAAGCACCCCAGCAGAAAACATCGAGAAAATCGAAATCATGGACAACCCGCCGGCGAAGTACGACGCTGAAGGCAACGCTGGGATTATCAATATCGTCCGGAAAGAGCAGGCCGCCATGGGACTTAATGGTCAAGTAGGATTTAATATGGGCTACGGTCGCTATCCCAAAGCCTCACCTAGCGTAAACTTGAATTATCGCAAAGGCGCTATTAATGTATTTGGTAACTACAGCTATTTCTACAACAAACGCTATCAAATCAACAGCATCTTCCGTCGCCTTCCTACTCTGGAAGGAATAACCACCTTTGACCAAACCTCCGATCAAGTTAGTTGGGTACGGAGCAATAACTTTCGGGGCGGGGCCGACTGGTTTATTAGCGAACGCAGTACTTTAGGAGTGCTAGTAAACGGTAACGTTGGCAACTGGAACAGCCGGGGGGATAATATTACTCGCCTGGGTGGCGAGTATAATAATCCTTACGATGGCTTAAATGCCCAAAACCGTAATCGCAACAATTGGAACAACCTAACCTACAATTTAAACTTTAAGCACCAGTGGCAAGACAATAGTGAGCTAACCCTCGATGCTGACTATTCTCAGTGGAAGGGTGATAGTTACCAAAGCAACGATAATTTTTACTTCAGTAACGAAGGCTCTACGACTGAGCCTCCCCTACTGGTTCGCACGGCCACCGATTCTGATATTGATATCTTAGCGTTTCAGGCGGACTACAGTCGGACTATTTTCGGTGATTGGGGGCTGGAAATTGGAGCTAAAACCAGTTCAGTGACTACTGACAACCTACTGAATTTTCGTACCCAAGAAGACGATGCGTTCGTGCTTGATCCGCAGCGTAGCAATCAGTTTCAGTACGAGGAAGATATCTTAGCAACCTACGCCAATGTACAAAAAAAGTGGGGAGAGCAATGGCAAATGCAGCTCGGGCTTCGCGGTGAAAATACCTATTCTCAAGGCTACTCCGTAACCCTGGATAGCACAGTGCAGCAAAATTATTTTAATCTGTTCCCGAGTGCTAGCGTTTCTTATACTCAACAAGATCAGTACAGCTTATCACTTTCCTACAGCCGCCGAATTGATCGGCCTAACTACGGCAACCTCAACCCGTTTGAGTTCTTTTTAGATCGATTCACCTTTGAGCGAGGCAACCCCTTTTTAAATCCCCAGTACACCAATGCTTTTGGCCTGACCTACGGCTACCGCAACGCAGTATTCGTCACGCTGAACTACAACCGAACCAACGATGCCATCACGCAGGTACTGGAGCAAGACGAAGCAAACCAGCTTACTTTCCAAACCACCACCAATCTTGACCTGATTGAAAACTATAGTGTGAATATTGCAGCACCACTTCCACTAAACGACTGGTGGGTACTTAATCTAAACGCTACCGGATTCTACAACGACGTTCAGTCGCCGTTCTCTGAGGGCGAACAGATTGATAAAAGTCAGTTTAGTTATAACGCTCGGGTACAAAACACTTTCTCTCTACCCGGCAATATCAAACTAGAAGTAAGTGGCTTCTACAACTCTCCTACCCTGTGGGGCATGTTTGAGATTAGCGAACAGTATCAGATTGACGCGGGTTTATCCAAAACCTGGGGGCGTTTTATAGCGCAAGCCAGTTGGAACGATATCTTTAACATCCGAGAAAACCGGGTACGTATTCAGCAGGGCGACATCAATACGGATGTGTTTAATAAGTGGGAATCGCGAGTTATTCGCCTGAACCTTTCTTACCGATTCGGTAACCAAAAAATCAAACAAGCTCGCCGGCGCGGTACCGCTTCTGACGAACTTCGGAGACGTACCGGAGACAGTAACTAAGCTCTCAGCAAGGCTTTTTGGGTACAAACGGGCGTTTCTTCCCATGCGGACTATTATCTTCACGGTTGGACTTATCGCTCTTATGTACTCATTTTTTGACATCCTGCTGTTCCTAGGCATTAGTCAGGGGTTGTTTCTGGTAATAGCTTTGCAGTCGTTGCAAAACCGCAATGTGGAAGCCAACCGGTTGCTAACCCGTTGTTTACTCATTGCGGTAATCATGCTCTTCGGGCGCATTGCTTTGTTCCGCGTTCAGGAGCTTTGGGTGTGGCGATTCGCTATTCTGGCCGATACCACTATCTTTCTGTTTGGTCCTTGGCTATACAGTTACTTTCGTCAGTTGTTCCTGAAAAAAGCTGATGAACCAACGCTCCGAGTCTGGGAATATTTACCGGCCTTCCTAAACCTCTGTTTCTTTCTCTGGACACTTAGTTTAGATTCGAAGCATTTTGCTCAATTGTACCAAGGAGATTCTTTTCAATACCTCTTTTTTGCGGTTGAGGCCGGGGGTATAATTTCACTATTTGTATACCTTTTCCGAATTTTCAAGCTCACTCAAACCTACCGGCGACTAAAGGATCAACAACTCTCATTTCCTCAAACAGCCCTACCATTCGCTATGATTGTTGTAGGATTTTTGAGTATTCTCGGTCTGCTTTGGCTTATTAGTTTTATCTCCGTTTATATTTTTCAAAACTATTGGCCAGTGCTAAATTATAATACCTTCTGGGTAGCAATTCCTACTCTCACCTACCTTATTCGGTACTACAGTCTGCGGCAACCTGAAATTTTTCGGGTATATGTATATCCTAAAGCTAACGTAAAGCGCGACCGACTAGACCTCGTTACAGTGCAGCGGCTAAAGAAACGGCTTCAGTTCTATATGGAAGAGGAGCATGTATACTTACAAGACGATCTTACGCTCAAGAAACTGGCGGATATGATAGATACTTCACCGAACAACCTAAGCTGGCTGCTGAATCAAGTGTATCAGACCACGTTCTACAAATTTGTAAACAAATATCGGGTACAGTCTTTTGTCCACAGGGTGAACAATAAAGAGTACGAACAAAAAACACTACTTGGTTTAGCGTTTGATTCAGGATTTAGTTCTAAATCTGCGTTCAATACCTCTTTTAAAGCAGAAACCGGATTTACTCCTTCCCAATTTGTGAACGATAGGAGTAGCGATGGGTACAGAAACCCGCAATTGTGAAGAGTAAGGCGCGTTCTTAGCCTGGTTTTCAGTGTTTTGGGGAAACTTAATCTCACTGAACCCATGAAACAATTTTCACAAATCTTTCTTCTATTCACATTTATCCTGGGAGTCTTTGCCTGTACCGAAGATGATTCTAACAGAGAATTATTAGTAGAAACCCTCGTCCCCGACTTTGCCGCTAGTGATGGTTTATTTGTAGCACCAGACGGAACCATTGTCGCCTCTGACTTTGGCGCATTTGATAATGATTTACAAATTGGTTTAGGGACGAACGTATTTTCAGTTACTCCCGAAGGAACAGTCAGCGAGAAGGCTACCGGATTTGTAGCCCCAATGGGAGGCGGAATGGATAGCCAGGGCAACTTCTATTTCACCCACGAGAATGGTGGCGATGGAGTCGACGGCAAAGTAGTCCGGGTAACCCCCAGTGGAAACACCAGCGAAATAGCTACGCTTTCCGGTTGGCCTTCAGGAATTGCCGTAGACGATGATGATAATCTGTACATCGCTAACTTCGCTGGTCCGCTACTTCACAAAATCGCTTCCGATGGCACGGTTTCCGTAGTGGTTCAAGATAATCGCCTGCTTGGTTGTGTAGGCGTTGATATTGATAAAACTGGTAATATTATTACCGCCAATTTCTACGATGGATCAATTTACCGAGTAGACTCTAGTTCCGGAGATATCAGCCTTATTGTCCAAATTCCTGACTTGGTAGAGTTTTTTGCTATCGGCTATATCACCTTATTCGAAGGGGCCATTTACGCCACTGGGATTGGCGATAATAAGATTTTTAAAGTAACGATGGATGGTCAAATAAGCACGCTGGCAGGAACTGGTGCCAATAGCAGTAGTGATGGTCTAGTAGCCGAGGCTACTTTTTCTAACCCGAATGGTATTGCGGCTGATACAGCTCGGCGGCGGCTGTACATTTCTCAGTTCGGCGAACGCGCTCTTCGCTTTATCCAGTTTTAGCAAAAATGCAGATCAATACGATATTCTGAAAGCTCTTTCTGGCACTTCAGTAATGAAGTGAATTAGCAGTGGAGTAAACTGAGGGTAGTCTTATTCAGGCTACCCTCTTTGGTGTGTACCTGCTAGCTAACGGCTTATCTCAATAAGGTAAATTCCTATTGAGTTTTGTTCTACTGAATTGCCATTAAAAAGTAGAGCTGAAGTGACATACCACGGATCACACCCGGTATTATCTTCGTACGTATCTAGGGAAATCTCACCTAGTGTCTGACCATCGTAATTTAGCGTAAACAGTAAGCTGCTATCCTGATGAGCCAGATCCACCATTTCAGCTGAAGAAATACTAAATAATCCTTGGTTGATGGTTTCAGCAATACATATATCGGGTACGGTACTGACTGAGTTATTGATGCTGAGATAAGTAACTACTACAGCATTGGTGTCAGTGGTAGTTATGATCGGTGCTCCCGCGGGATCTACTAGACTAAACTGCAACGTTTCCGCCGTTCCCCAGCAAACTATATCCCGCTGACAACTACTAATGACGATTACCGCCACTACCAGAATTATTACCAATATTTGTTTTTGTACCATAATGAAGATGATATCACTATGTACTCAACGAATACAACCTTGTAAATCGTTTGTCAAAAGTAAAATTTGGGAATGGCGGTTGATTATTTTATTTTTAGTATAATTCATTTGCACTATTGATCAAGCAATTACATAAAGAGAAAGCAACCACTTACCATGAACAACAACAGTAGAAGAGCATTTATAAAAAAAGTCACCACAGCAACCTCAGCCGTTATTGCGGCGCCTACCATTATTCCCGCCTCGGCATTGGGCAAGAATGGGCACGTAGCACCTTCCGATCGAATCAATATAGCTTTTATTGGTGCCGGAAATCAAG
>NZ_JBARYM010000441.1:0-2541 GCF_049647865.1 Tunicatimonas sp.
ATAGACGGATAGACATTCTCTGGGTTGAGCAGGTACTTTTGTCGCCACTTGTAACTGCGCTCTGAATACGGCGATGCCCATACGTCTTTGATGCCCTGAATAATTTTTGCCTTATCAACTACATTGAATAAAGTTAAATTTAAACCCGCCCCGGTAAACTCCTTCAAGTCTTCCATATTCGTATCGCTTCTTAGAAAAACGGGTACGCTACCGAGGGGCTTACCTAAAATGTCTTGAAAGTCAGATGTCAGTCGTTCCGTAAATTCTGGTAAAAGTGGCATCTCTTTAATAGCCGCTCTTAATATTTCTAGTTGTTGAAGAGTGTAGTTTTCTATTTCTTCTTCAGTACTACCGTTGGAGCGCATGGTAGTGGTTGCTTGGTAGACATCCTTTAGTTGCGCCCAATAAGAGTGATCAGAGCCGGGTATTTTCTGTTGCATATGCTTATAGAAAATGCCGAAAGGAATTACTAATCCTTCCACTACCTGGGTGGGGAACAACTGCTTTAGCTGACCCAAGTTAGCCGCTTTTGGCCCACATAAAACTCCTGAGTCAGTTGATTTTACATTACGCAGATGTAGAATTTTGTCTTGGTCAAGCACCACATTTTCTACGGGCACCCTAATCTTATTTTCCTTTCTTTTCTTTACCTCAAAGAGAGCCTTCTCCTGCGGTGTCATTTCTGTGGCTAGCTTCATTAGTACGGTTCCTTTATTAGACACTGCGTAGAAAACCTCCTGACCACTGTATTTCTTCAAGTTTTGTAGATTCTCATCGGAAATTACGGCATTAGGAATTCCTAAGTTACGGGCCATGAGTTGAACATGAGAAACCAAATTGCCTTCCGAGACCGTAGCAATTCCCGCCACTGGCTTGAGATCAGATGGGGGCTTTTCCAAGATATAGATCTTGTCACTAGATACGTTTAATGCTTCTGATGATCCCGAGATAACCACTAATTCACCTGTAGCATATCCGGGATTTAATCCCCGAATTTCACTCTGATCGGGGAGGGTTAAAACCTGATTTGAGAAGCCAGACTGCTGAGCAATAAGTTCACCAAGCAGTCCGACACTCTTGCCTAACGGTAGCAACACCGATGCCCTTATTCTATCATCAATAAATCCATAGGCTAAAGGCTCAAATTCACTATAGGTGGTTACTGGTTCCTGATAACTAGCCTTTACGGTGCCAATTCCCCATTCTACCGCCCGGCGGGCCATGGTCAAGTACCAATTGAGGCGATCTAATGACAGCGTTTTATCACCAGCAATCTCCAATTCGGAATGCAACTTCTCCCATTCCCACAGTTCCAGAAAGCCCATACCCGCTGCTGATTGGGCTAGCACGTTAATTTTCAGCAGTAGTTCACTCAATTCACTTACTTTCCATTTGGAAACTTCTTTGAATATAATTTCTTCAAGAAGAAGCGAAATATCTAACAGGGCTAATCGGCCTTCACTCGATTTTTCGCTCAGAATATCCTTTCTGATAAGGTACAGGAGTTCGGTGGTGGATTTTATTTTTTGAGCCGATGAAGAGGACTGAGGGTAGTTTTCTGCATAGCTTTTTACGGCTAGTTTTAGAGGCGAATTAGCTGAAACCGGCTTACTGTATTGTACAATTAGGGTAGTATTTACCGGCTGATAGAACTCATCCATCGTCGCGATAAGCTCATCAAATTTCTTGAGTAAATCAGGCGTTAGTTTCGAAGTATGCTGCTGCTTAAAATTCTTGACCTTGACAATATCGTTGGCTTCGGGCTGCCCGTGTAGTTTAATGCGTAGATCCATAAAAGGAGCGTACTGATCCGATAAGAACTTGGATTGACTTCTTATTAGTTGCGCTTTGTTATTATCTCCTTTATGAGGTACATCTTTCAGCGACTGCCGAACAAGAAAGTATTGCTTGGTGAGCAACTGGTTATCGCTTAGTATTTTCAAGTAAAAATCTTTGCCCCAGCTTTCTTCATCTTCTGATTGAAAAGCCCCCCGGTAATATTGTGCTTTTCTGTTGATCCAACCATCATCAACCGCGCGCAAGTACTTTTCCAATTGATACTGTACTAAACGAGAGTTGCTATTCTTCGCATCAAGGAAATCGCCGTAGCGCGTAGTAGATAATATCTGGCCTAAGTAGATTTGGTTGCTCTTAGCCAAGCTTTCTACTTCATCTTTGTAACGAGCGCGTTGTACTCCTCCCGTCTGAGCACAACGTTCTTGGGGGGGGACGACAGAGCCATCAGGGCAAAACCACCTTATGTCTTTATAAGGGCCTCGGTTTTCATTTTTGTAGCTTTTTACGCGCTTCGAAATTGTTTCAGCGTCTATATCTTGAGCAACTGACGAAGTTAAAACCCAAAAGTTGGTAGCGATTACTGTGATGATTAAGATCGCACGGGTATTCAGCATAAAAATTAGTGTTAATCTAAGCGACGAAGTTAGCCAATATAATTATGAATTAGCAGTGAGAAAAAATCAATGGTTAAATAGGTGCATTTTTGTTCAGCTAACTACTTTTTTCAATGAAGCTAGTTGGAAG
>NZ_JBARYM010000442.1:0-6437 GCF_049647865.1 Tunicatimonas sp.
TAATAAATTATCTAGTAATTATTGAAAAACAACAATTTTTTTTCTGGCAGCTAATCTATTTCAGAGAAAAACAATGTTGCGATTCCTCCGGACTAATTGAAGTAACATCAATAGATACAGCAAAGAAGAGTATGGTCTACAGTGATTTTTTCATACAGGATAAGATCAGCAATTACCCTTGTTAAGAAACACCTCAAATGCCAAAAGGTCTATTTGGCGATCAATCATGAGCATGCCTTGCTCACTCTCACTACTCACCCCGTAGTGCTTTAGCGGGATTAGTGCGAGCAGCCCGAAGAGCTTGGGTAATTACAAATGCCAATGCGAAGATTAAAGCAGCTAAGCCAGCAAGCGGAAAGATCCACCAGTGAATATCAGTACGAATAGTATACCGCTCAAGATATTGGTTCAGTGCCCACCAAGCAATAGGAGCCGCAATAACAAAGGCAATAATTACCAAACGAGAGAAGTCTTTCGACATTAGTGATATTATACTAGTAATGGAAGCTCCCATTACTTTACGAATGCCAATTTCTTTGGTACGCTGCTCGGCAGTATAGGAGGCTAACCCGTACAGCCCTAGTCCAGTAATGATTAGTGCCAGCACCGTAAATAAATTAGCCAGACTTTTAGTCAGATTGATAATGGTGTATTTCTTCTGAAATTCTACGTCGGCAAAGTCATACTCAAACGGATAGGCCGGATTATACTTGTTGAAAATATCTTCAACCTGAGCCAGAGCACCGGAGAGATCATTCGTTTTAGCTAACCGTAGCGAGTATCCGCCTCCCCAGTCACCCATAATGATCATCATGGGGTCTACTGGCTGGTAAGGAGATCCCATCAGCACGTTATCTACAATACCGACGAGTGTTCTCTTCTCTCCGCCAAATTCAAGCTGACTTCCGATAGGATCATCTAGTTGCATAATATCCATACCGGCTTGATTGACCAGAATAGCCGCACTGTCACTGGCAAATTCTTCTGAGAAGTCTCGCCCTTCCAGCACCTTAATTCCCATTGTTTTAGTATAGTCGTACCCCGCTACAATGGTAGAAAAGATCACTCGTTGCTCTTCGGGCTTTCCGGGCCAACCCAAAAAGTTATTAGAGTATACATTAGTAATCGGACTGTTAGAACGCGTCATGCTGGTCACTAACCCTGATTGCAGTAGTTCGTTCTTCAATACTTCGTAGTTCTCCTTCAGATCGTCGGTGCCTCCTACAAATATGAGATTCTCTTGACTGTAGCCTAACTCTCTATTCTGCACCAAACGTATTTGTTGGTAAATAACAATTGCTCCAACAATTAGTAGGATTGAAAAGCCAAACTGAAGCGTTACCAACACTTTGCGAGGAGTACTGGCACCTTTCCCGGTTTTTGTCGCCCCCTTTAGCACGCGCGCTGGCTGAAAAGATGATAAATATAGGGCCGGATAGCTACCAGCAATAAGTCCAGTAAACAATACCACTCCTAAACTTGCTGCCCAAAATTGCCAAGTAGAAAAATTGAGAAAGAGCTTTTTATCTACTAAGTCGCTATAAAAAGGCAAGGCTAGTTCCGTAAAAAGTATAGCAAACAGAAATGCCAGTACTGAGATAAAGACAGCCTCGCCCATAAATTGCAGAATTAGTTCTTGCCGGTTTGATCCTACACTCTTGCGAATACCTACTTCCTTAGCTCGTCCTTCCGAGCGGGCAGTAGCCAGATTCATAAAATTGATACAAGCAATTACTAAAATAAAGATCGCAATCACAGTAAATAGCTGTACGTATTCTATCATACCTCCGGTTTCTACCCCATTTTCAAAAGAAGAATGTAAGCGCCAGCGAGCGAGTGGATACAAAAACAGCTCTCGTTTAAAATCCATATTGCCATTTTCATGTACAATATCGCGAATGCTATTTTCCACATCGGACTTATGAGAAGAATCAGTTAGTTCAGCGTATACCTGCCATGAGTGATTATCCCAATTTCCTTCGTGGCTGTTCTTTACATAGTCGTACGTTGCGTTTAATTTCCAGGGCAGCAGAAAGTCAAACTCGAAGGAGGAGTTTGACGGAATATCGCTCAACACTCCGGTTACCTGAAGTTCATGCTTATCATCTACTCGCACGACTTTGCCAATCGGGTCTTCCTGGTCAAATAAAGCACGAGCGGTAGATTCGGTAATTACAATAGACGAAGGATCATCCAGCAACGCACCACGTTCTCCTCCCTGCACCAACGAAAACTCAAACATTTCTAAAAACTCTTCGCTGACAAAGTAGCCTTCTTTGACAATTGCGTCCTCTTCAACCGCAAGTAGGTGACTGCTGCCCCAATCAGTTAAAGCTACCCGCTCAATATGGCTGTCAGCAGTTTTGAGTGCTTCGTAGGTTGGTAGTGGCAGTGCCACTTGTGAACCTAGCTCTTCGTCCCACTGGGCTTGTAGCCAAACTTGGTACAGACGGTCGGCTTTCGGTTGAAAAGAGTCATACGACATTTCATCTTGTACCCACAGCAGAATAAGTATGCTACAGGTAAGGCCAATAGCTAAACCAAAAATATTGATGAAAGAATAAACTCTGTTTTTAAAGATGTTGCGAATAGCGATAAGTACGTAGTTCTTTATCATAATTTTTACAGTGTGCAATATGCAAGACACGCTTCTTTATTCAGAAGGTCACATTGTTCATTGTTCATTGCTCACTGCTAATTGAGAATAGTGTGCCAAAGCTAAAATCGGCGAGTATGGTCGGTGAGGACAGATTGGGTAAAAGATGACTGTTCACTATCGAACAATACTGCCCAATAGCGTACATTAGTATCTTTATAGCTCTTCTTGTATAAGCGCGATTAGCTGCCGGTAGATGATAACCGAGAAGATGCTTGCATCTAGCCTTAGAGTACTTATATCTTTTTACTGAAGCACATAATATATTTCCAAGAGCCCCTCGATCAACGCTGAAGCTCCAAGAAATGCTCCAATACCCAAAGTAATATGACGAACAGAAAGTCGTCTAAAGGCAAAGGGTATACTACTCATGTGAGCAACTCCAAAACTCAACGCTAACCCAATTCCGACGATAGTAAATAAAAACGGGTCAGCCGTTGTTAATATCAGTGCCCCGACACCAAGTATCATTATAGAGAGAGAAATTGGCAGGATATTACGCACTTTTTTACGAGAAGTATAGTGCCCAAACCCAAACGCCGTTAGGGCTGAGATTCCTAATAACACAAATGAGAACTGCTCGCCCGATACTGCCGTTAGCGGAGAGGTAACAGGTATAAACTCAACTAAGAATGCACGTCCTATTCCTACCAATACGCCAACAAGTAAAATAGGAAGTAGGGAAACATGATTTTTTTCTCCTTTATCAATCTTTTGGGCTTGCACTTGCCTCTCCATTACTTCATCAGAAGCAACCTTATTGAAAAGGAAACCTGTTCCAAAAACCAAAATAGCTCCCACTACAAACGTCAAACTCTCGCCGAAAAATTGGACTAATAGCACCACCAACGGTTCCAGAGCGTAAATAATGTCCGTAATTAAGATGATAACCCCAACGGCAATAGGTAGATTGCGGCTGGAAGCAAAGGACTCTAACATAGAAAAAGCTGGGCTGAGAAACATGCTCATGCTTATTAGCCAGAGTACAATCATAATTGGTAGACCACTTGCTACCGGATGATCGGGGCCGATTGTTATTAGCGAAGCTACCACCATAAACACCATAGCTGTTACACTGATTCCTACCATGTACACGACAAAATATTTTCCTCGAGTAACCAGAATTCTATCAGCTATCCAACCCGCTAGTATAGGAATAAGCACTAAGATCAGTGCTTTTGTAATAACTAGGAATTGCGCAAGGTGCGCTACCTGAAATTTCTGTACTAATATTGGTTGATATTCTTGATAGGCAATCCAACTAATGGCAACGGCGGCGTGTAAAGATCCCAGGCTTAAAATTTCGGGCCATTTAACCTGAGTAGTGCGAGAAACAATTTGCGACTTTTGCCCAATAGTAACGTTCTGTGAATTTGTAACCATCTTTCTAAAATTTTACTTAAAAGCGCGCCTCATTTAAAATAAAAGCTAAAATTACTGCCTGCTCAAGATAGGCTTCGCTAAAATATGCTACTCATTGAATTATAGAGGAATCTTACTTTGTACGTTAATCAGTAAGATTTTCTTCTTAGTATAGAGGCACTCTAGGTTCGCCAACCTTACTTATTTGATGTATTAAGGAATAATTTAGGTTAAGAAAATTAAGGAGACTGTTACCAGTTAGTGAAATCACAATACTGTTATCTCTAATAGGAAAGGCATAGTAAGCATGGCTAACAGCGTTTGAATGGTAATGATAGCTGCTACCAAGGTTTTATCTCCACCTAACTCAGCAGCCAAAGTATATGATGAAACCGAACAGGGTAAACAAGTATACAGCACTACCACAGCTAGGGGCGATCCATTCACTGAGAAGAAGATTCCTAATCCGAAAGCTAGCAACGGCAGTAAAATTAATTTCAAAAGACTGCTTACCGTCAATAGTTGCCAGTGTTGTCCTAATTTCTGTAGCTGTAGGCCAGCTCCCACTGACAATAGCCCCATTGGTAAGGCGGCTTGACCGACAACAACGGTTAATGAGTTTAATCCTAACGGAAGACCTATTCCACTAAAGTTGAGTAGTAACCCAATAATACAGGAAACGATGAGTGGATTCGTCAGAATGCTACGTATCACCTGAGCAGCACTGGGCGAACTACGGGGTACCCAGTGAGCAAAACCTAGCACACTAATTATGTTTACTAGCGGTATCACACTTGCCAAAGCCACCGCCAGAAGGGCTAACCCCTCTGTTCCCAGAAGTGCTGAAGCACCCGCTAAACCAATAAAGGTGTTCGGACGAATACTGCCCTGCAAAACCGATGTATAGCTGGAATTACTAGCGGGCATTACTGGCTTGATGAACCAAACCAATACCGAGATCACAATGATTGATAAGCACAATACTCCCAGCATAGGAAGTAATTCGGGACGGTTTAGGTTAGCGGTAGCCAACTTATTAATGAGCAGAGCCGGGAATAGTACGAAATAGGTCAAACGGTCGGAATAGGGCCAGAACGCATCACCCGGAAACTTCATTCGCCGAAGCACCAAGCCAAGCATCACCACACCAAAAATCGGAAATAAAGCACCAAGTATGGGAATCATGCTGAAATTGTGTTCGGGTGGTAATGTGTTACGGTCTTATAATGCTGAGGCGTTATAGTGTTTGTGTGATGCTGACTATTTTGTTTTTTAACCTCTTTGCACTACGAACTATAACGATCTAATACCATAACACTATCTCTACTCACAATAATTAAATCCAGGATAATCGGGGCAATCATCGCCTTCCGAAGCTTGAACGGTATGTAGTTGTCGGCTTTGCTGTTGCAGCACATCGTGGTAGAGAAAATCGGTGATTTCGGCTACGTTATTAGCAAGTGGTCGTCCAGCCCATTCGTGCCGACCGCGACAAACTGTGTATAAATAATATGGTTTACCTAGCTCCCGTAGCTTATCGGTAATAGCTTCTGGCCCGTATAGCGGCATATACCCTGGTTCACCTACTTCACAATAGTGGTGCGGAGCTTCTCCGTAGGGCACTAAATTATCGCAGGTACCGTGAAAAAACTGGGTAGGCATTGCCGACTCAGTCGTTACCCAATCCAATGACACCAAAGCGCCCGCCATGCTAATGACTCCGGCGTATTTGAATTTATCAGAAATTAATGATTGTCCCTCCGCTACGCGAGTTTCCGGCCAGTAAGCCGCGTGCAATACAGCTTCGGCCCCGGCACTGCTTCCGGCAAGTACAATCTGAGTAGTGTCAATACCTAACTCACCCGCTTGGCTATTTAGGAATCGTGTAGCTCGGGCAATATCGTTTCCGGCAGTTCGGAAGGTATTGATTTTATTGGGAGTAGGCTGATCGCAACTGAAGGATTTTCCTTTCATGGTAAGTGTGTAACTCATGGTAGCCACTACGTAGCCCCGCTGAGCTAATTGGCGAAAAAAGCGGTCAGCTCGTTCTCCGTTTCGCTGTCCTCCCGAAAACCCTCCCCCGTGAACGTACAGCAGCAACGGGCGTAACGTTTCTGAGTCAGCTTGCGGAGTGTAAATATCTAAGTCTAGTTGCTCGTTGGGTTTTTGGGCATAAGTAAGGGTTTCCATCTGAACTGAGAATAGACTATCAAGATAACGCTCTTGAGCAAGACTTGCACTAGCTACGATCAGACTAATAAGTAGTGATAGAAGTACTGTGGCAATAGATTGGTGCATAGTTGTTTGGTTTATTTAGTTTCTAAAATAGAATATTATCCTGAATCTATCAGTACATCTCAACAGTCAGCAACATTAGAACTAAAAATTCTCTTTCAATAGGAGCAAGTTTATATACTCC
>NZ_JBARYM010000443.1:0-1764 GCF_049647865.1 Tunicatimonas sp.
CAGTTTCTGACCAACGCCCACGCGGGTAAACCTTACGCCTTTTTGCCCGAAGGCCAGTATCATCAACTAGCGGTAAACCGAGTTGGTGATGTATTGGTACCGGGTGATCAACAGTCTGCTCTTTATCGCAACAATGATTGGAAGATCATTGACGATTTAGATGCTGAAATACAATCTATTCAATGCCAAAACGGTCAATTCTACGCACTCACTAATTCGGGCATTTATCAACTAGTCGATACGCAGTGGAAGATATTTTACGGTGATGAAGAAGTAAATTGTATAGCCTTCCGGGACGACGAATTGATGGTTGGAACTGATAACGGCTACTACGGTATTTCTCGGACCGATGCTTCCGAAACTACCCCACTGGTCAGTCGGATTCCGGTACCGAAGATTAATGCTTTACTATCCACCTCTAACGGATTATGGGCCGCTACTCCCCAAGGTGCTTGGCAACAAACCGATACTTCGTTTCGCTATTTCGCCTCCCAGCGCTGGCTAGATCAGGATGAAGTAATTGATGTTGCAATCGATAGTGAAGGAGACGTTTACTTACTATCTTCTAGCGGTCTGAATAAAGTGGATTTTCAGCCAATCACATTAGCTAAGAAAGCGCAGTATTTTGGAAGAAAGATTCGGCAACGCCATATCCGGTACGGATTTATTGCTGAAATGCGCTTGGCTGAATCCGGTAATATTACTACGGCCGAAATGATTGATACCGACAACGATGGTCTTTGGTCAGCCTTCTACTTGGGTAGTCAAGCGTATCGCTACGCCGTAACCCAGGAACCTAAAGCCCGACGTAATGCTTGGGAAGCCTTTGAAGCCTACGAGCGGCTACTCTCTATTAATCCTCTAAAAGGTTTTCCTTCCCGTACTTTTGAGCGAAAAGACTATAAGGTTTCTGATTTAGTTCGTTGGCGACCTTCGCCGGATTCAGCTTGGGAATGGAAAGGGCATACCAGCAGCGATGAGTTTGTGGCCTACATTTATATTGCTTCACTGATGGATGAATTCCTGACCGAAAGTGCGGAGGATGAACAACGAGTAGCCAATTTTATTGATGCCATTGTCACTCACTTGGTTGATAATGATTACTACTTTGTAGATGTAGACGGTGAACCCACCCTGTGGGGGCGTTGGAACCCGGAATATATTAACTGGTACCCACCTACTATTCGCGATCGTCGCCTAGGTAGTTTAACACTGATCGCCGGACTACAGTTAGCGTATGATCTCACCGGCAAAGAGCGGTTTAAAGATGAAGCGTACCGAATGATGGAAGAACACGGCTACTTGGATAACATCATGATCGATTTGAACACCATTGCCCCCACTCCAGGCTACGTACACCAAGGTCACGATATGGGCGGAGGCGGCTGGAACCACTCCGACGATGAAATGGCATTTCTTACCTACTGGGTGATCCATCGCCATGCGTTTACCGATGAACTGAAACAGCAGTACGAGCAGGCTATCCGCAATCACTGGGAGATTGAGCGACCCGAGAAAAATCCGGTTTGGAATTTAATTAGTTACGCTACCGAAGGCTCATTTGATAGTGAAGCCACCCTTTGGTTCTTGCGAGATTATCCAATGGACCTCATCCGATACGATACTAAAAACTCCCACCGCCAGGATTTAACCATGTTAGAACCTAACTTCCGTAAGCAGGAAACTGCCGAACTCTTACCCGCTGCTGAACGGCAAATTATCCGCTACAACGCGAACCCTTTTCAGCTAGACGGAGGACAAGGC
>NZ_JBARYM010000444.1:0-7035 GCF_049647865.1 Tunicatimonas sp.
TTTTAAAAATCGCTTTTTTAGGGTTGGATTATCTACCAGAGAGCATCATTTTCATAACGACCTTACAAAAATTAGATGTCAGCTTTAACAAATTAGCTGATCCTCAAGCTGAAGTTGAAAAGCTAAAGAAAATGAATAGCCTAAAACAACTGGAGATCTACGGTTGCGGGTTCAGCTTACAACAAATACAAAGTTTGCAGTCTATTAACCCTAATCTTAATATTAATTACACAAAAAAACACCTTACCGAACGTAGTAAATTTAAAAGTGAGAGCTAAATAGATAGCGCAAGCTGCTGCTCTTATTCACACAGTATAGTGCTACTAATCATCCTCCTCATCTTGCAAAAAATCGATACATAGGGCGGCCGACCAGGAGAAACGGTGACTACCGTAGCCCTGCTTTTCTTTGCCCACCACATCTTTAATTGGATCAAAATATTCGTAAAAACCGTAGTGGTTAATGAGCTCTAGCGATTCTTGCTTAAGCTGCTCGGCTAAATCAGTGAATCCGTAGTGCTTCAGCCCGTGGTGTAGCATCCAGTTCATGTTTATCCAGACCGGACCTCGCCAGTATTTCTTGGGATTGAACTTCGGACTGGTCGGATTGTACGATGGACACAGATACGTATTTTGATCAGCCGAACCGCTAAATGATTTACTTAACAATCGGTCGACAATCTGCTGGGCTTGCTCAGCGTTTGGAATATGCGCGTATACCGGAATCAGTCCGGATGAAGCTTGCATTTCGATGCGTTCATCATTGTGCAAATCGTAAGCATCGTAAATCCCAGTTTTAGGATTCCATAGCTTTTCATTCATTGACTTGATAGACAGTTCGTTCCACTTAGTAAGTTGCTCAACATCTTCATCAATCAGAGTCGCCAACTCGATCAACGCTTGGTTTGATTTTACTAGGATACAGTTGAACAGTGGATCTTGAATCACAAACGGGCAGCGCTCTAAAATAGCTTCTTCGTTGTAATCACATTTACGGTAAATATCTATTAGGTGAATATATCGGTTATAGTCGTAGTCCGTCGGGCGATGTTCGGCGTGGCCATTATCTAAATCTTTGCGCTTGTAAGGCGGAATCTTAATTTTATCAAAGGTAATTCGCTCCATTGGAGCATCCCAGGTTGGTGAATTATCCGTTCCGGATTCCCACGGGTGACGAATGTAGACCAATCCTTCGTTAAACGGATCGCGATGATTGTAAAAATAGTGATGCATCTTCAGTATTTTCGGAAACATCTCCTTGACAAAGTTCAGTGCCCGCATTTTATCCTTCGCATTATCGTAAATATGCTGAAGCACAAAACCATGTACCGGAGGCATGGTAATTCCCGAAGTCTTCTTATTTTCCGGAGCGGAAAACGATCGCCAAGTTTCCCAGAAATCAGAACTGGGGAAATAGTTATAGTCAAATTCCGGATTAAAAATAATCTGAGGAACCATGCCATTATCCCACTGCCCACTAAACAACGACCGCAGTTCAGACTCAGCCCGATCCATGTAATAATGTGAATAACCAATGGCAATAAAACCGGCGTCCCAGTTCCATTGATGAGGATATAAATTAGGTGCTGGTTTGGTAAACTTTCCGGTCCAGTTGCCGGCTAGAATGTCTTTGGCTTCGGCTACCAGGGCTTTAAAATCTATTAATTCCGCAGTATGCATGATTTTCTGACGTTTGTTACGTGAGAGGCAAATAGTTATCTAACTGACGCTGCTAAGCTAAAATTGTTTGATAATAGTCCCCATTTTGCGTTTGTCTGACGCTTTTCAGTTTTTCACACCAATTAAACACAAATGATACCAACTTATTAGCAGTAATTTGTAATCTTCATTGTAAACTCACTTCAATATTATTTGTAGATTTGGCAATTGCTACGTTAATATAATTCAACCTATGCCTATCTTTAATTTGTCTGAACAGGTTGCCGTTATCACCGGGGGGGGAAGCGGTATTGGCCAGAGTATTGCCGAAGTGTTTGCCCAGCAAGGGGCCGAGGTACATATTTTAGAAATTGATGAAGCAAGTGGTCAAAGTACCCAAGACAAAATTAAGAAAGCGGGAGGTAATGCCACGGTGCACTCCTGCGATATTTCTCAACAGTCCGAAGTAATAGATGTAGCTAAACGCATTTTTCAGCAAAGTGGATCTATTGATATTTGGATAAACAACGCGGGAGTTGCTCATATTGGTAATGCAGAAACTACTGAAGAAGAAGATTTTGATAGAATTTATGCCGTCAATATTAAAGGGGTATACAATGGCGTGCGCGCCTGTATCCCTCACATGAAGAAGCAAGGCGGCGGAGTGATTCTTAACCTGGCTTCAGTAGCTTCGGTAATGGGAATTGCTGATCGGTTCGCTTACTCAGCCAGCAAAGGGGCGGTACTCACCATGACCCTTTCGGTAGCAAAAGATTATGTTAAAGATAATATCCGCTGCAATTGTATTGGGCCCGGACGCGTGCATACACCGTTTGTAGATGGCTTTTTAAAAAAGAACTACCCAGGGCAAGAAGATGATATGTTTGACAAACTCTCACAGACTCAACCGATTGGGCGAATGGGTAAACCTGAAGAAATTGCTTACCTAGCGTTGTACCTCTGCTCTCAAGAAGCTGGATTTGTTACCGGCAGTTTTTACCCAATCGATGGCGGATTTATCACCTTGAATAGTTAACAATGGATAGTTGATAATTAAGAATAATACCCAAATCTAAAAACCTAAACAGTGCATTATAATGAACAAATACGGACTGCACGGAAAACTAACCGCCACCGAGGGAAATGGCAAGAAACTAGCCTCTATTCTGTTAGAAGCATCTCAACTAGTTGCCTCAGTTCAAGGCTGTCACCTATATTTAATCAGTCAGGATCAGGCGCATCCTAATGATGTGTGGATTACTGAGGTTTGGGACAGCCAAGAAGACCACGATAATTCCTTGAAAGATGAAAAAGTGCGAGCTCTAATTACCCAGGCTATGCCTCTGCTCGCCGGGAAGCCTGGATCTGGCCAAGTGCTGGATGTTTTAGGAGGAGCCGGAATTGATTAAGACCGAACTATTTTAAATATATAAAACCTACTCACCACCAAACTTACATTATGAAATTATTCCGATTTGGAAATACTACATCTGAAAAGCCGGGAGTTGCTTACCAGGGGAAAAACTTAGACGTTCAGGCTTTTGGCGAAGATTATACTCCTACTTTTTTTGCCAACGATGGACTGAACCGACTGCAAAAATGGTTAGACCAAAACGCTACTGACTGCCCTGTAGTAAGCGATACTGAACGAATGGCCCCTCCATTAGCACAGGTAAGTAAAATAATTTGTATAGGTCTTAACTACAAAGACCATGCTTCGGAAAGTAAAATGGAGCTGCCTAAAGAACCCATAATTTTCTTCAAAGCTACCTCGGCTATTGTTGGTCCTAACGACAATCTAGTAATTCCCAAGGGTAGCGAGAAAACGGATTGGGAAGTAGAACTCGCTGTGATAATAGGCAAAAAAGCATCGTATGTTTCCGAGAGTGAGGCTATGAATTACGTAGCTGGCTATACCCTGCACAATGACTACAGTGAAAGAGCCTACCAACTCGAACGCTCAGGGCAATGGGTAAAAGGAAAAAGCTGCGATACTTTTGCCCCGATTGGCCCCTATTTAGTCACCAAAGATGAAATTGAAGATGTGCATAATTTAGGACTTTGGCTAAAAGTAAATGACGAAACAAAACAGCAGGGCTCTACGGCCAACCTAATTTTCAATATACCTCACATAGTAAGTTATCTCAGCCAGTTTATGAGCTTACATCCGGGCGATATTATCTCTACCGGTACTCCCGCCGGGGTAGGTCTAGGGTTTGATCCCCCTCAATTCCTACAAGCAGGCGACATAGTAGAATTGGGTATTGACGGTCTGGGTAGCTCGCGTCAAGAAGCAAAAGCCTACAAAGAATAATAGAAACCGGAGACCGGAATCCGGAAACCAGAAATATTAAAACGCAGATAAATGGAAAGCTATGGTGATAAATTTGGAATTAGTTATTGTTGAGCAACTGAAACGCATAACTAATAATATTTATTCCAGTCTCCGCTGTCCAGCTTCCGGTCTCCAAACAAAGGCATGAAAGACTACGCCCAAACTGTTAATCTCCAGGATGATCCGGAAGTAATTCGCCAATACGAAGAGTATCACGCTAACGTTTGGCCTGAAGTGCTCTCCGCGCTAAAAGAAGTGGGTATTATCGATATGAAAATCTACCGATTAGGTCGTCGCCTATTCATGTTTATGCAAACAAAGGATGACTTTGATTTTAACGTAGACATGCCCCGCTATCTTACATTACACCCTCGCTGTCAGGAATGGGAAGATTTGATGGGAACGTTTCAGGAAAAAGTACCTGAAGCTCAGCCCTACGAAAAGTGGGCTATAATGAATAAAGTTTTTGAGTTTTAGGTCATGAGAAAGATTGATGCTCATCAGCACTTCTGGCAGTATAGCCCCCGAACTCACGGCTGGATTAGCGATGATATGGCAGTACTTAAGCGAGATTTTCTGCCAGATGACCTAACTCCCTTTCTCGAAGCAAACAATTGTGTCGGTTGTGTAGCAGTTCAAGCTAGTCAAACATTAGCCGAAACTAACTGGCTACTTAGCCTTGCTGCTCAAAATGATTTTATCTTGGGTGTAGTTGGTTGGGTAGATTTACAAGATTCTCAGCTTATCGATACGCTAGAGAACTTGACAAATTACCGTAAGCTTAAGGGGGTACGCCACCTGATTCAGGATGAACCCGATGATCGTTTTATGCTACAAACCGAATTCATTCGGGGAGTAAACCATTTAGCGAAATACGAACTTACCTACGACCTACTCGTTTTTGATAAGCATTTACCAGTAGCTCTGTCATTTATAGAGCAAATATCAGAAGTCCCTATTGTTATTGACCACATCGCTAAACCAAAAATCGGCAAAAAAGAGCTTCAACCCTGGAAGCAAAACATCACGGAACTAGCCCAGAACTCGTCGGCTTACTGCAAAGTATCTGGCATGGTTACTGAAGCTAACTGGCACAACTGGAAGTATGACAACCTACTACCTTACCTGGATACGGTAGTAGAAGCTTTTGGAACCAGCCGTCTAATGATTGGTTCGGATTGGCCGGTTTGCTTGTTATCTTCCGAATACGCCGGAGTAATAGAAATTGTAGAACGCTACTTTAGCAGTTTTTCAGAAGAAGAACAACGGCAGATTTTCTTCCAAAATGCAGTTGACTTCTACCGACTCTCGGAAATAAAATATTAGCTGTGAGACTAGGAAAAAGTGACAATAACCAATAGAAATCCCACGATAGCCATCTTGTAGTCAACAATTTAACTATACACCTCTTATGGATTTACACTTAACTAATAAAGTAATAGTAGTGACTGGCGGGGCCAGTGGCATAGGCGAAGCCATTGTGCGAGGAGCGGCTAAAGAAGGAGCTACACCAGTTATTGTCAACCGTCGTCGCGAACGGGGTGAGAAGTTAGCTGCTGAACTAAAGCAAGCCGGGCACTCATGTTTATTTGTTCAGGCCGATTTGAGCGAGATTGACCAGTGCCAACAGGCTATTCAAAAAACGGTTGATCAACTGGGCCGTATGGATATATTGATTAATAATGCTGGTGTAAACGACGGCGTTGGACTAGAAAAAGGCTTTCCGGAGGCATTCATGCAGTCGCTTCAGAATAACTTACAACACTACTACTCATTGGCGCATTACGCGCTGCCCTATTTGAAGAAAGCAAAAGGTAATATTGTAAATATTAGCTCAAAAACTGCCTTAACCGGACAGGGAGGCACGTCGGGTTACATTGCGGCAAAAGGTGCTCAACTAGCCCTAACCCGCGAATGGGCCGCTGAGCTACTCCCCTACGGAATTCGTGTGAACGCCGTTCTTCCCGCTGAAGTGCTAACCCCTATGTACGAAACTTGGTTGAATAGCTTTGCTAGTCCCGAAGAAAAAAAAGCCGAGATAGAACGACGTATTCCATTGGAACAACGCATGACCACCGCTCAAGAGATTGCCGATACGGTACTGTTTCTTGCTTCCGACCGGTCTTCTCATACCACTGGTCAGCACCTCATCCCCGATGGAGGTTATACCCACTTAGATCGGGCGATTCATTCATAAAAATTGCTTCAATCTGAGGTTATCTTTTTACACAAGAATTATGATTTATTGAATCTGGTCATTCCTGCGTTTTGGCCAAATTTCGGTTTTTTCTGGAGTTGGCGATCCTATGCTTTCATTCAGATTTGATTTCTAGGTAGCTTCTCGGTAGAGACCTTAGTATTATTTTTTTAAATGATGTACTCACAACTAAATCAACAGAAGACGGGTCTTTTATAAAAGAAAAAAAGCATAACATTCTTAAGTTAAGCTGACTTGCCGTTTGGCTATTATAATGAATTATACGTCTCGCTTATGAAAAAACTAGCTAGATTATTATCGGTGCTGATACTATGCACATTCAGTGGACTAAGCTATAGCCAGAGCCACACTAATTCTGTTTCTTTACCATCTTATTCTAACGTAAAATGGTTGTACAAACAAGGGTTTCCGGTTAGTAATTACGATTGGGACAATCCGGAAATTAATCTCTATTTGACCGAAGCACTGAATTATCATCGGCAAGCTAAATTATTTGATGGGGCAGGAATTGGTCTAACCGCTGCCGGAGTACTTTTGCTAACAGCCGGATTTGGTGGATACATGTTTGAAATAATGGCCTTACCTGTATTAATTTTGGGCGATTATCAGTCTAATACTGATCTCTACAATGCCTTACTACTAGCGGGTGGAGCGTCAGTAGTTGGAGGAGTAGCCTTGGTTTTGGGCGGTGGTGGGCCAAACCGGAAACAAGCAAATTCCGCCGCTGGACGGGCCCGGCTTAAATTCTTTACTAACCGCCGTTGACCTACAAAAAAAGCTTTATACAAAATTGCTTATTAATTTTCTCAACTTAGCATCACTTA
>NZ_JBARYM010000445.1:0-3191 GCF_049647865.1 Tunicatimonas sp.
CACGCCCCAGGCCTACAGCGTAGCCATTGCCGAAGCCCTGGAAGAAGAAACCGGCAAAACGGTCACTACCGGAGCGGTTCACGCCGCGTTGCAACGACTGGAAAAGAAAGGCTTCGTCAACTCCCAAATGGGCGAAGCCACTCCCGAACGGGGCGGACGACGCAAACGCCTCTTCACCGTAACGGTAGCAGGTAGCCGAATGCTGCACGAAGTGCGAGGCGTACGTAATCGACTGTGGGATAGGATTGCCCCGCAAGCTCTACCCAAGATTAGCTTTACCTAGCAATGGCTAATCAAGAACGTAAGCCGAAGGCACCACCTAAATGGCTCGACAAACTGTTAGCACGCTTCTGCGCACCTCACTTACGAGAAGAAGTGCTCGGCGACCTGCACGAACGCTACTATTTACGAGTACAGCGAGAAGGAGAAGCCAAAGCCCGAAGAGGCTACTGGCGGGAGGTGCTGGCGTATCTGCGACCTTCGATTTTTAAACGATCATCCACTCCCTCAATTTCCAACGATATGCTAAAGAACTATTTCACCCTGGCTCTGCGATTATTCGCCCGAAACAAAATGACTACCGCCATCAATGTGTTAGGGCTAGCCCTGGCCCTTACGGGTAGTATTCTCATTACTATGTTTATTCAGGATGAGCTGAGTTACGACCGCTATCATGAGAATGCGGATAGTATCTACCGGGTTACTCGGAACTTTCTATCCTCGGATGGCAATGTAGCGCTGCATCTTGGACATACGGCTCCCGGTTTCGGCCCGCTATTAGCGAATGATTTTTCGGATATTCAGGAAGTTGCCCGTATTCTGCGCTCTGGTATGACCTTGGGTACGATTGATGAAAACCGATCTTTTAAAGAGAACATAGCCGTAGAAAACCTCTATTACGCCGAACCGTCGGTTTTCACTGTATTCACCATTCCTATTGTAGCGGGCGACGCTACCACGGCTCTGGAAAAGCCCTTTACCATGATGCTTTCTGAGGCCGCCGCCGAAAAGTATTTCGGTACGCAAGATATAGTGGGGAAGCAACTTTTATCTCAAGATCACTACTTTGAGATTACCGGAGTATATCAATCCTTTCCTACCCAGTCGCACTGGCACCCCGATTTTCTGGTATCCTTCGGTACGCTTAATGATGATTCTGTCTACGGACGAAAGCGATTGGAAACGAACTGGGGCGGTAATAGCTTCGGTACCTATATTTTAGTCAACGATGAGTTTGACCCAGAGCGGGTGGAAGCCCAGTTTCCGGATTTTCTAGACCGACACCTGGGTGCTGCGGATAACCCGGTACAGCCTAGCGAACGGACAAGGCTGTTTCTTCAGCCGCTGACTTCCATTCACCTCCACTCTCAACTTGATGCCGAAGAAGAAGCCAATGGCGACATCAACTACGTGTATATTATGGGGGCTATCGGAGTATTTTTACTGCTGATTGCCTGTTTCAACTTTATCAACTTGTCGACCGCCCGAGCTACCACCCGGGGTAAAGAAGTTGGACTGCGTAAAGCCATCGGAGCGTTCCGACAACAGCTAATTCTTCAGCACTTAAGTGAATCTATTCTTTTGGCTCTTTTCGCTTTTCTGCTGGCAATTTTGCTTATC
The DNA here is from genome assembly GCF_049647865.1 of Tunicatimonas sp. NCBI lineage: Bacteria > Pseudomonadati > Bacteroidota > Cytophagia > Cytophagales > Catalimonadaceae > Tunicatimonas > Tunicatimonas sp. The sequence goes on from NZ_JBARYM010000445.1 coordinate 1,621, forward strand.
TCACTGGCACTCCCCTGGCTCAATGAGTTTACCGATAAAACTATTGAGTTATCTCAGTACGCTACGCCAACGGCGATATTGAGCATAGTGGCGATTGTCGTATTAGTGGGAACCTTGGCCGGACTTTATCCTGCGTTTATTATCTCCGGCTTCAAGCCCGTGCTGGCTTTAAAAGGCCGCACCGGTTCTACCCGAGAGAGCGGACGAGTGCGTCAGGCTTTGGTGGTAGTACAGTTCACCGCTTCTATCGTTATGATTGTAGCTACCCTCATCACCTACCAGCAGCTTAACTTTCTCAACGATCAGGAATTGGGTTACGCCAAAGATCAAGTCATTTTGCTGGGCTACACTGATGAGGTCGCCGATCGCTTTGAGACGTTCCGTCACGAACTTACCGAGCATCCGGCCATTCTGAATGCTACCCGATCTAGTTTGGTACCTACCGAACGATTGACGGCTTTTCAGGGTACTTCCGTGCAGCAGGGCGATAGCATGGTAACAACTGACGTGGTGATGAAGGACGTACGGATTGATCATCATTATTTTGATACCTACCAAATCCCCATCGTGAGCGGAAGAAACTTTTCCGAAACTATTGGGGCGGATGACTCTACCAACTTTATCATCAATGAAACGGCCGCCCGTATGGTAGGTTGGAATAATGAAGAGGCTATTGGGCAAATGCTTAAAAATGGCAACACAAGTGGTACGGTAGTCGGAGTGGTGCAAGATTTTCACTTTGAATCGTTGCACCAGCCGATTGTGCCGGTCGTCTTTCACGGACAGCATATGTTCAGTGAGCTATCGGTGCTAGTCTCAAAAGCCGACATGCCGGAAGCATTAGCGCACATGGAAACCGTTTGGAAGCAGTTTGAGTCCCAACACCAGTTTGACTATCTATTCCTCAACGAACATTATCAGCAACTCTACGATAGTGAACAGCGACAAAGTGAGTTATTCATCATCTTCGCTGCGCTGGCCGTCTTTATTGCTGCGATGGGTCTATTCGGCTTGGCAACGTTCAATACGCTCCAACGCACCAAAGAGGTGAGTATTCGAAAAGTACTGGGTGCCCCAGTTACCAGTATCCTCCAGTTGTTAAGTAAAGAAATCCTCGTGCTAATTCTGATTGCCAATATCGTAGCTTGGCCCATTGCTTGGTACTTTATGAGCGAGTGGCTCAGTGGCTTTGCCTACCACATAGACATGAGCATTGCTACTTATCTAGTTGCCGGAGTAGTGACCCTGATTATTACGCTGATCACTATTAGTAGCCAGACTATAAAAGCCGCGCTTACCAACCCCGCTACTATTCTACGAAACGATTAGCGGTAGTAAACTATGGATAAACCCCAACGTTCGTATCAGCCACCCCCTCGCTGGGTAGATAAACTGCTGGAACGCTTCTGCGCTCCCGAATTGCTAGAAGAAGTGCTCGGTGATTTACACGAACGCTACTACATGCGGGTACAGCGAGAGGGAGAAGTGAAAGCCCGAAGAGGTTATTGGCGAGAGGTACTGGCGTATTTGCGGCCTTCTACTTTTAAGAGATCTACTTTTGGCAATTCAGC
>NZ_JBARYM010000446.1:0-22278 GCF_049647865.1 Tunicatimonas sp.
CTGCTTGGCTGCCCCACCAATCTGCATTGGGTTGCCAATCTTCTTTTAGAAAATCGGTTCGCTGCTGTTCTAAACGGGGTAATAACTCACTGACAATGCGATTTTGCCGTTCCTGCGCCAGTTGTTCATTATACGCTGGATCGGGCTGGGGAGTATTGGCTTCCGTCTCGGCTAAGAATTGTTCCAGTTTATGACCCAGTCGCCTAGCTTTTTCCGGCTCTTGTTCAATAATGTTTGTTGTCTCTTCCGGATCATCTATTAGATTGTACAATTCTCGTTGACCATCCTCCCAATAGTGAATTAGCTTCCAATCGCCTAAGCGGATGATAGACGAAGGATCGCCCCCTTGGTTGCCGTAGTGCGGATAGTGCCAGTAAAGGGCACGTTCAGCAATAGAATCTCCTTGCATAAGAGAAAGTAGACTCACACCATCGGTATGTTCATTCGGTTTTAACGCTAAACCAGCTAATTCGAGTAGCGTAGGGTAGAAGTCTACTCCTGATACCGGCACGGCAACTTCTTTAGCGGCGCTATTCATTCCAGGGGCAGCAATAAAGTAAGGCTCGCGAATACCACCTTCCCACTGGTAACCTTTGCCGCCCCGCAGGGGTAAGTTCGTAGTAGCATAAGCATCGCCGGAGGCTACTCCTCCATTGTCGGAAGTAAATACGACGATGGTATTATCATCCAGACCCAGTTCTTCCAGCGTATTCAGGACCCGGCCCACCGCATCATCCATGGTAGAAACCAGTCCGGCATACACTGGGTTGTCTTGCACTGTTCGGATTGGTAGCCGACGTTCCATTACAAACCCGCTATCAGCGATACCCTGGGATTCGGCTTTCTCTCGGTAAGTGACCCACTTTTCTTGGGTGGTTTCTAACGGAGCGTGTACGGCGTAAAACGATAAGAATGCAAAGAAAGAAGAATCTTTATGCGTTTTTAAGAAATCTACGGTTTCTTCTGCTAAGCGTAACGTCAAACTTTCTCCGGGTTCTTGGTCTGCTAATTTCGGGTTATTGTGCGGGGCAAAAAACCCTCCGGCCGGACTGCCCTTTTCCCAGCCGCCTTTGTTAATGTCGAACCCATGATCTTCGGGGTACGAGCCTTCATCCCCAATATGCCATTTCCCGGAAAAGAAAGTGGTATAGCCTGCTTCCTGAAAGGCTTCGGGTAGGATAGTGTACTCGGCGGGTAGCTGATGAACGTATTCGGCTGGTAGTAATTTACTTTGGCGATTGTGGGCTCGCCATTCGGTGCCGCTCTTCGCGCCAATCCAATCGGTGATGCCGTGGCGAGCCGGAAACTTACCAGTCATAATACTAGCTCGGGAAGGGCTACAAACCTGGCAGGCTGCGTAGCCTTGGGTAAATCGCACGCTCCTATTTGCAATGCGGTCAATGTTCGGGGTTTCGTAGAACTCACTGCCGGTGCAACTCAAGTCGTGATAACCTAAGTCGTCGGCTAAAATAAATAGTACGTTGGGCCGACGGCTTTCTTTAGGCTCTTCGGTTGGCTGGCAGCAAACAAAAAGAGCGCAGATAGCGAGAAAGATGAGTGTTGGTTGCGAAGACATAGGCAGCAATATTTTTATCAGCCCAAATTAGTTCGTTTTCGGTAGTTATACCAACTTGTAATTGGAATACTATTATCAAAGTGGATTCATGAAAAGAGTGGTAAACGAACACCTGAAACGCTTATAGGGTTTGTATGTACATGTTTGGGTATTCACATAAACATAGTAATTTGAACACCTGAACATTGCGTGGCAACCGCCTAAACACCTGAACACTAACACTACCCAACCATGACTGAATACGTAGCCCCTTTTTTTATCGGACTTGGACTAGCCGCTTCGGTAGGTTTTCGAATATTTCTACCGCTTCTGGCACTAAGTGCAGCTAGCTACTTTGATATTATTCCGGTAGACAATTCTTTTGCCTGGATTAGTACATTTCCGGCCATGATTGCTTTGGGAGCGGCCACTTTACTGGAAACACTGGCCTATTTCATTCCCTGGTTTGATAACCTACTGGATACTATCGCTTTGCCTACCGCGACTATCGCCGGAACGGCAGTGATGGCTTCAACATTAATTGAGTTAGACCCGCTGTGGCAGTGGGCTTTAGCGATTATTGCCGGAGGGGGAACGGCCGGACTTGTAAAAGGAGTAAGTGCCAATACTCGCTTGGCTTCCACCGCTACGACGGGTGGCTTGGCCAATCCGATAGTGACCACAGTAGAAACAGCCGCTTCGGCCGGCTTATCGGCTCTTTCGGTCTTTTTGTGGCCAATAGCCGCTATTGTGGTCATTGGATTACTCGTACTGGTAGTTTTCTTTTTTAAAAAGCTACGGCAATTATGGCGAAGACCCTCGAGTAAGAGTTCAGTAAACCCAGCTTCTGACTAGACTTTATAGCATCTAATCATTGCTGGATAAAATGGATATAGTGAAGTTAACGTAGATAGCACAGCGGGTGTACATATGACGAATTCCAACTCTACCGGACTCAATGACAGGAAAAGTTGATGTATCCCAATAAAAGACTTTTTCCAGTATTTTCTGATGAGACCTGCATTGTCAAATGATGTTCTTTCTTGATAATAGTCATATGATATTTGATGCCGGGTTGGAATAATCCGGTTTGAAAGTAATCAGGCTGAAGAGTCGTATCATTGGAAAAATTCCCACCGGGCGATACAGGGTAGCGACGGGCACGGACATAGTCATTATCAGAATCTTCATTATCCACTCCAAAAGCAGCAAAGCTGATATGATAGGCATTCATGTTCTTAAAATAAGTTGACATGGTAGGAATAGTTCTCAGAGAGTTCCAGGTTTGAATATCTTCTACAAAAGGTGGGCTACCGATACCAGTAGTCTGAATGTAAATAATGTTTACAAAACGAGATATTTCATCAGCACGAGTGTAGTCAAACTCAATTTTGATTGGCCCACTAAAACTTTCTTTTGACCAGAAAAAAGCGTGAGATCCATTATCGTAGGCTACTGGCCCCGCGCAAAAAAAAGTGTACCTTCCGATGTGCTTTTAATCTCAGCGCGATAGCCATCTACCGTCCAATGCTCCGACCAGCTAGAGCCGACGATCGGTGACATTTGTGCTTCCCAAGAAAGTCCGTGTAACTCATAGAATAACGGAACAGCCGAGTCAGTGGCCTGAGCATAGCCCAACGAAAAGCAGAGGAGGAACCAGCAAACGATTAAAATGTATTTCATATTAATCAGTCAGGAAGAGAGAATACGAGTGATTATTTAGGGGATTCTTCACTCAACTGGCTAATGGAAGTGCGTAGTAGCTTGCGAAACTCCACTTCTGACCCTTCGGCTTGAACGGCAATTTGCCCGGATTGGGCTGTGCAGTTCGTGCCGTGGTTTACCAGATCGTTATTCACCCAGACTTTAATTTTATCACTCAAGCATTCAATCACCAGGCGGTTCCATTCCCCAGGGGGCTTTTCAGAATTATCAGTAAGATTGAGAATGCGGCGACCTTTTCCTTCGGTGATGCCCCAGTCTTGTTGGGGTCCGCGCCTTGCTTCCATATCCGGTACTTGAATATCTTCTACGATGCACCAAAAGTCGCCCGCATTTTTGTGCATCATCTGCACTTCCAATGATTTAGGGAACATTTCGTAGAGCGAGCGAGGGGTAGAAGCATGAATCAATACTCCGCAGTTCCCAGGTTCTCCGGCAAAGCGATACTCCACTTCCAAGCGATAGTTCTGATGAGTATCGTCAGTAATTAAATGTCCTTGAGGTGTCCCCAAACTAACGAGCATCCCATCGCGCACAATAAAGGGATTAATTGCGCTTTCGTCTTCATCCATCTCTGGAACATCCACGTGCCAACCGTCTAGGTTCTTACCATTGAATAAAGAAACAGTCTGAGCGAAAGAGACACTACCTGAGAAAATAAGGATTAGAAATAGTAGCTTTTCTGGGCGTAGCAAAGTGAAATACATAGATTGGTTACTGTAAAATACGTAGTAACAATGATAAACAATTGTATTGGTTTAATCGGTACCTCCCCAAAGTAATAGGTAGCCTACGGATGAGATAGGGAGAGTCTGAGAAGGTGAGTAAAATAGAAGAGCCAGTGTGCTTGAGAAAATTAGTAGTTGCTGCTTTAGAAACACTATAGCTTGCAATCAGCTAAAGAGAAAGAATAAACAAGGGTAGTAAACTAAGTGAGAGCGGAATAGTTAAAGAAATAACAGTACGATTGGTACTTTTAGCAACACCAAAGAAAACTACGCATGGAAGATCTAAATATCTATATTCAACCTTTTTTAATTGGCCTCGGCGTGGGGCTCATTTTACTACTGATTGTCTACATTGGCGAGCGAACGAAGCGCGGTACCCTGAAGAGCGAGATAAAAACGCTGAAAAACCATTTGCAGAACAAAATGGAGATTGAGGCTGAGGCTACCGAAAACCGCCGAAAAGAACTGGAGCGGCTAAAAAAAGAAAATGAAAATCTGCGAATTACCAATCAGTCATTAGCTCAGAAGCCGGGTAGGAGAGAAGTGATGAACATGCACGTTTACCAAAAGGCAATTGGTATTATGACCGAGAGTGCTCAGGGTTTTGCTCCCATGTGGCAGCGGGCCCTCCGCGAAGCCGAAGCCGAAGTAGAAAAGTCAGACCAAGGAGCTTCGTCGTTTATTAAGAAAATTATTCCTACTCAAATCTTCGGAGGATCACCCGATACCAAAAAGCTAGATTCGGGCAATGACTTTGATAGCGAACGTTCGTAGGGTTTAAACCTTTCTTTTCTGCCTAGTATACATTAGGCCAATCTGATTGGTTCTTCTCTACTGCTGCTTGGAAACTTGGTAGTATCCTATCATATTAGCTTGACTGAACAATTGAAATCTAAGGTTGATTAATATACTATGGATCAGGATAAGACTTCAGTTACAGAAAGCCAATATAGAACCGACCGCCTTGATGCAGGGCAAGAGGAAGTAAAAGACGAAATTAATCAACAAAGCAAACCGAAAGAGGGAGGCCTAATTTTAAAAGAACAGGTGCAGATGGCTCTGGCTGAGTACCGTCGCCATAATAGGTCGTTGCTACTATCTTCTTTTTCGGGTGGATTAGAAATTGGATTTAGTGTGTTGCTGATGGGTCTGCTGTACACTATGTTCTACGGGCAACTAACCAAAAACGGATTGGATTTGGCATTAGCCTTTGCTTATCCTATCGGGTTCATATTCGTTATTCTGGGACGGTCCGAGCTATTTACCGAGCATACTACTTTAGCAGTGCTTCCGGTTTTGAATGGATCAGTGCGGGTGCTGGAACTCGTAAGAGTATGGACTCTTATTTTAGTAGGGAATCTAATAGGGGGTTATGTCTTTGCCTTCATAATTACGATGATGGCTCCCGAAATGGGCATTATTTCGGTAGAAGCTTTTGAGTACTTCGCCGAAAAGTTGTTAGAATTTGGCTGGGGTCTTACACTGGGTAGTGCTATTCTTGCGGGCTGGCTGATGGGGCTGTTGTCCTGGTTAAACAGTTCTTCGCAGGAGACAACGAGTCGTATTTTTATCATCATACTGGTTACGGCAACCATTGGGCTGGCCGGATTACATCACTCTATTGTGGGTTCTATTGAGGTGTTTGCGGGGTTTCTTATTTCATCCGAAATCTCGTTTAGCGACTATCTGTTCTTTCAACTGTGGGCCACCGTGGGAAATATTATTGGTGGAACCGTATTCGTAGCCTTAGTTAAGTATAGCCACTTGGGAGAAAAGAGCCGAAGTTGAAAAAATATATAATGATTAGTAGATGATAAAATGCTTTCTAATTCTCGTATGCTCCAGCATCTAGAGATGCCGCGCTTCTGGTATTACCCGCAAAATCAGTTAGCGGAAAATCTGTCAATCCAACTGCGGCATCGGTTGCAGTAGATGTATTGATTATGCGCAGGTCCCGATTCAGGTAATCAGTGAATCCAATATTGCCCGCCCCGGTAACATTATTTGCTTGATTATACGGTAAGTTTGAGTATACAAAAGTTGAACCTCCGTCGATTCTGATCGCTATATTGCCTAATATGTCAAAATCAACTGACTCTAAAGCATTGTCTATTCCGATCGTAGACTGAGTGGCTGAAATAATCGTATTAAAGCGGATAAGTGCGTGCCCAATATGGTTGAGAGAATTACCATTGCTAGCTAAATTTATCCCCCTCTTCCCGTTATCGTAGATAACATTGTTTTCAATGAGCAATTGTTCAGAATTACCTGGGTGATCGGAAAAGTAGCTAATTCCGTGGTCAGTCGCCCCAAAAAGCTCATTTTGGGAGATCGTACCATACGTTCGAATACTGATACAATTTCCTTCGTCATTGGTGACGTTGTAAATAGTATTCTCCGTTATGGTGACATTAAAGCCTTGAAAGTAGATACCATGGTGGGGGGCACCAAATTGACTTGAGATATTACTGGTTGCCACATCATGAATGGTATTTCCCTTAACCATAGTGTTGATATGATTTTCTGGGGCTAAAATACCGTTCTCTTCAATGTTGTAGATTTGATTGTCAATAATTTTCACCCCATCAGATGAACCGCTATTTCTAAATCGTATGGCATCCCCGGATATGTTTCTGAAAATACAGTTTTCAATCCGTAAATCATTAACGTCTCTAATCTGTATTCCATCACCAGTTATGTTCTCGAAGACACAATCCCGTATAATTGTCTCATCGTATTCATGGCCATCAATGAGCAGAGTAGTATTAAATGTTTTACTTTCAATAATACCTTGACGTTCGTCAGCAATTGTATCTTCCTTCTGACATGATGATATAACAACTATCAAAAGTAAAATCAGTATACCTTTCATTACTAAACTATTTCTTCAAAAATCCTCCGAATCTCATCGGTTACTCGCTTTGGGCGTTGGGTTTGCGCATCTAGCAGACACCATATAGATTCAGCCTTTACACAGAGTTGATTCTTCTCAGTATGCCAGATCTCCACAGTTCGTCCGTACTTTGGTCCGGAAACTTCGCCCACGTGGGTTTTCAGTAAAGCCTGATCGGTTAGGAAAATTGGCTGTTTATATTCTACGTAGTGATTCAGAACGACCCAGATATACTGCTGCTGCATTGCGTTGGTAGCTTGTTGCTTCCAGTGGGCTTCGGCTATATCCTGAATCCATTGCACATAACGTACATTGTTAACGTGCTGCATTGCATCCAAATCTTCGGGTTGCACTTCCCGAAGCTGCTCAAAAATGTGGGGTTTCATACCGCGAAGTGAAGAATCTACAGGGCCAGAGGGCGCAGGTTGATCGTTTTAACTTGGTTGTGCCGACGAATAGTAACTTCCAACTGCGTTTGACGATTTAATAAGGCTTGCACTTCGTGACTGCTTCGTCCGCTGGCTGAAATATTGTTGATCTCTACAATCTCATCTTCGGGGGTGAATCCGGCCTTATCAGCGGGAGAATCTTCAAATACATGGCGTATTACTACTTTTTCTCGTTGGTTATCTGATTTCACGACCAGGCCGGAGTACGCCAGAGCGAATTCATTAGCAAATGATTCGTTAGGATGCCAGTACGACTGCTTATGATGATAATCCAGCACAATGTTGAACCGCTTGAGTAGCGCATTGCCAATATGGCCAATACCGTCTTTAAACGCCTTTTTATAGTAGCGCGACTGATTTAGTCGGATAGGAATATCTGATAGACTAAACCAACCAAACTCAAATTCCTGAAGCCGTCCGGAAAAGTTGCGGTCAACTGCCCCGGAGAAGTTCATGGTGTAGATTTGGTGCGTTCGACCGATTTTTCGGGTAAGTTGATGCTCGTCTACAAACGGAGAGTAAAGGGTGACAAACGAGCCGGAGCCGTTATCTAACTGAAACTTACCCGAGAGCGTTTCGCCATTATTGAGCTGAAACGATCCGTTGATGTACGGTCGGCCTCCAATCAAATCAAAAGTTTGTTGATGATAATTTGTTGGCGGGGCGTACGTCTGCGGATCGTGTAAAATGATAGCCGATTGGTCGTAGTCAATCTCTACGGTGTATTCTTTCAGAATATCTTGACCAATAATTCCGTATACTTTAGTATCCAATGCCCGCTGTAAATGCCGCAGTGGCAAATGTACCATCTTAACCCGCGACAGCGTGACCTCACCTAAGTGAAGCTTGTTGTAATTAGAGTAGTAAACAAACTTAGGACCCCGCTGGCTGCGAACGGTAGAAAACCCATCGTGAGAAATATCTAAATGGTTAGCTTCTTTTTCGCTAATTACTGTAGTCGACGCTCCGGTATCAAAAATAAATCGTAGCGGTTCAGAATCATTTACCTGGATATTAATGAAGATATGGTTATTGTGCAGCGTAAAGGGAATGCGGCTCAGCGTAGAGGCTGCCACTTCCAAGCCCATTATCCAAAGAAGTGTCACTAAAAGGAGAACTCGGAAAACCGAAGCCATGTGGATAAATTAATTGCGTTACGGCAAGTTACTGTACGGGGATTAACGAAATATACACAACTTGGTTAAACAAAAAAAGCGCCAACTTGGCGCTCATTCTAATAAATGCGTGGACATGTACTATTCCACCACTATTCCGGTGATTTTTAACTGCTGCCACTCCTCACTAGCCGTAGTTTTAACTGCCACGGTTTTACTGAAGGTCCCAAGCTTAGCAGCATTGTAAGTTGCCTTCACAGTTCCGTTTTCATTAGGAGCAATTGGGTCTTGAGTATAGCTGGCTACCGTGCAGCCACAAGAGCCTTTCGCCTCAGTAATTACTACTGGTTTATCCGAATTATTGGTAAAAGTAAAAGAAACCGTTTTAGGCTGCTGATGCTGAATATCTCCAAAATTATGAGAGGTAGCATTCCAAGAAAGTGATTCGGCTTTAGGGGTTGGAGTAGTAGCCAGCGATAGTGCTGATTGGGCTTGTACCCCGAAGGCACAGCCTAAACTTAAGATAAAGACGATCAGTAAATTTTTCATAACAATGAATTTTTGGTTGAGATAATAAATACAATTCAAAGGTAGGGAGGCCGGTATAAAATGACTGTTAACAAAATCCTAAGAATTGTTAACGAAATGTTAACGTCGTTTTCGAATGCTGAAAAGTGCTTATTTTCGTACTTATGAAGAATATTGCCATACGCTGGGTCGTTGCTTTCGGAATTATTGCGGTGCTGGGTATTGTGGCCGCTCAATCATTTTGGGTCATTAAAATCCGGAATGCCGAGGAGCAAAAACTCAATCAGCAAATCTATGTGGCCCTAAAGAATGCCGCGGCTCAGTTGGCCGATCACTACCAAAACATGACCACCCCGGGCCATCCGGTAAAGCAGATATCTGAAGACTATTATGTAGTAGAAATTAACGATATGGTAGATGCTCAGGTTCTGGAGCACTACCTGAAAAATGCCCTAATTCAAGCGAACGTGATGGCCGACTTTGAGTACGCTGTCTACGACTGCCGGAAGAACCAGATGGTCTACGGAAATCGAGTAAGTATATTAAATGCCAACGTAAGCAAGCGCAGTAACTGGGGAATGCCCCTTTATAAGAAATACACCTACTACTTCGGAGTGTACTTTCCTAATAAATCCAGCTACGTATTTTCGGAGATGGATACTTGGTTTATGCTGTCGGCCGTGCTATTGTTGGTTATTCTGTTCTTCGGTTACACCTTGCTGGTCATTCTTCGGCAAAAGCGGTGGTCGGAGCTTCAGAAAGATTTCATCAACAATATGACCCACGAGTTCAAAACTCCGATTGCCACGATCAACGTATCGGCCGATGTGCTACAGACTCCCAGCATATTGGATCAACCCCAGCGACTACAGAACTACGCTCAGATCATCAAAGAGCAAAGTCTTCGGCTGAACGGACAAGTAGAAAAGGTACTACAGGTAGCTAAATTAGAGCAGCGAGCTCTGGGCCTGCACCCGGAAACCTTGGATTTGGTAAAGGAGCTAGACAATATCTGCGCTGGGTTTCGGGCTCACTACGAAGGACAGATACTTTTGACAACGAATTTTGATAACAAGTACACCGGTATTGCTGCTGACCCTATGCACTTTCGTAATGTCATTCAAAACTTACTGGATAATGCGGTGAAGTACAGCGATAGTCCGGCTGAAATTTTATTGCGAACTGAACAGCGAGATAATAAGGTTCACGTGGTAGTTGAAGACCAGGGTAGGGGCATCCCTTCTGAATACCTTACTAAAGTATTCCATAAGTTCGTTCGGGTTCCTACAGGTAATCAGCACAACGTGAAGGGGTTTGGGCTGGGACTATACTACGTGAAGCGAATCTGCCAATTGCACCGCTGGAAAATTGAAATTCAAAGTGAGCTAGGAAAAGGTACCCAGTTTACGATTGGCATTCCTTTGACTACCTGACAATCAACCAAGGTAAGTATTGATGACAAATATAAACCCAAAGGCAACCCTGCTTTACGTAGAAGACGATGATAGTTTGCGCTACGTAACTCAAGACAATCTCTCGCTGGCCAATTATCTGGTAGTGGCTTGTGCCGATGGGCAATCTGCTCTGGAAGCGTTTCACGATCAGCCGATAGATTTGTGTATCATTGATGTGATGCTACCTAAAATTGATGGCTTCGCAGTAGCCAAAGCAATTCGTCAGCAAAATAGCCAAATCCCAATTCTGTTTCTTTCGGCTAAATCTCTGAAAGAAGACCGCATAGCGGGACTTACGTTAGGAGCCGACGATTACATCACCAAACCTTTCAGTATTGAGGAGCTAGTACTCAAAGTAGATATTTTCCTTCGTCGTAGCCAATTTCAACCAGCACCGCCTCCGGCCAACGGTCTAGCTACCATCGGAAACTATCGTTTTGATCAGGGGCAGCAACAGCTAATCTACCACAACGAAACTCGCAATCTTACCCAGCGAGAATCCGCTCTACTGGGCTATCTGAGTACTCACATGAATCAGGTAGTAAAACGGGAAGATATTTTAGCCACTATCTGGGGGGAAGACGACTACTTTGCCGGTCGTAGCCTGGATGTATTTATTTCCCGTTTGCGAAAGTATTTACAGAAAGACACTGCTATTCTGATTGATAATGTTCACGGAGTAGGTTTTCGACTACTAATTAATGAGCAATGAATAACGATTGATGAATAGTGGTAGCTATTTAGTTATTCGTCATTGGCTATAGTGATTCTCCTAGCGGGGTAGGCAAGCCGTCTACGCTACGGGTATTTTTCTGTTGCTGGTATTCTTGAATTCCATCCTCTCCTTTGGTCACCGCCCAGTCAGTGAGTGTATCGCGATGATGCTTGAAGTCCATAATGGGAACGCCAAAGCCGCAAGATGTTTGGGTTTTAGTAATATGATTCACAATTATCTGCCGAGCTCCAGGTAGTTCATGAAAGTGAGGGATTAGTTGCTGCCAGCGTTCGGTATCCGGTAGCACAACTTCTCCTCTACCGTAAAGACGAAATATTTTAGGCTTTTCAGTAAATGAGCACCACATAAATGTAACCCGGCTATTTTCATTAATGTGAGCGGACGTTTCGTTGCCACTTCCGGTAATGTCCAAATAAGCTACCGTTTTTTCATTGAGCACCCGGAAGCTATCTAGCCCTTTAGGCGACAGATTAATGTGTCCATCAGCTTGTAGCGGAGCCGTAGCTACAAAATACATAGGTTGCTGTTTAATCCAGATAATCTGTTTTTCGGAAAGGTGGGTAGTAAAACTGGCCATGAATCAGGATAATTGGTAAAATGAATAACGGTAAGGTTACACAAACTTAGCAGAATTGTTAATTTTGGTTTTCCTCACGCAATAACGAATATGTACTTTCGCTTTATTCTTTGGATGCTCTTGGGTCAGTTGGCTCACGTGACCTACGGCCAAACGGCGACTTCGGTAGAACCAAAAATTGATCAGGTCTTTCAGGCGTTTGCCCAGCAAGACGATTTTCAGGGAGCCGTATTGGTCGGTCAGGCGGATAAAGTTCTGTATCAGCAAGCATTTGGATTGGCTAACCGGGAGTGGGATATCGCCAATACAGTAGACACTAAGTTTAACTTGGCATCAATCAGTAAGCAATTTACGGCGGCTATCGTTATGCAGTTGGTGGAAGAGGGAAGGCTGAAACTGAACCAGACCATTTCTGATTATTACCCGCAGTACCGCAAAGATGTAGGAAAGCAGGTTACGTTGCACCAGTTATTAACTCATCAGTCGGGTATTCCTAATTATACCAGTCTGCCGTTCGTTTGGTCCGATTCATTATACCGTAAGTACAGCCGAGAGGAATTAGTCACCAAGTTCGCCAGCGGAGATCTGGAGTTTAAACCGGGTTCTCAGTACCAATACAACAATTCGGGATACCTTATCCTCAGCACTATTATTGAAAAAGTGACGGGCAAATCTTTCGGTGAGGTATTTGAAGCGCGAATTACTCAACCACTGAAGCTACAGTTTACCGGAGTAGATGACCGCCAGAAAATCATCGCGCAGCGAGCTTCGGGTTATGCGAAAATAGCAGCCGGATACGAGAACGTGTACAGTATGTATATGCAAAACCTTCAAGGTGCTGGTAATCTCTACGGCACGGTAGGCGATCTGTATCAGTGGGGGCAGGCTTTATTTGGTGAAAAATTGCTATCCCAAAAATTAGTAGATCAGATGACTCGGCCCTATACCGATGTGAATCAGCAGTGGATTCCCCCTTATGATAATCGCTATGGTTACGGATTGGGAGTTGCTAAAATTTCACTGCCAGATCAACAGCCAGCAACAATGGTTTTTCATAGTGGGCATATCCGAGGCTTTAGTGGATTCTTTGCGTACTATCCAACAGAAAAGTATACAATCATTATTCTCAGTAATACGGGTGAAGTGAGTACTGCCCGGATGAATCTGATTAATCTGGAGGTCGTTCAGATATTGAATAAAGCTTTTACCCAGAAGGCTGCTCCAAAGACCTCTACCAAACGTAAGTTCAAGAAAGAGCGACCAGTTGCCACTAAGGATGTGAACCAAGAGCGCGACCTAGAAAAAGCGATGATTGCCGCTTGGGAAGCGGGCGGGGCCGAAGCGGCCCTGCAACAGTACCACGTCCTGCTGGAAAGCTTCCCTTATGATTATCCTGATACCCAGGTAATACTCAGCCGATTTGCTCAAAAATTACTCAAAGAGAAAGATAGAGATGGAGCGTTAGCCGTAGCTGAACTTAATAGTCGCAGCAATCCGCACTGGCGAACGTTTACTGAACTGGCCGCTCTGCAACAGCAAGCAGGTGATAAAGGTCAGGCCGCTCAGTACTATCAGAGAGCAATTAGTATTAATCCGAACCAAACGGAAGAAGAACAGCGAGCGTTTCAGGACGCGCAACAGGCACTGAAAATACTTCTGTAGCGTGCTGACTAACTACCTTGTTCTCATTCTTTACTTGGGCATACTGCTGATTATTGGAGTAGCCGCCGCCCGGCAGGTAAAGGATATCAAAGACTACTACGTAGGCGGAAAAAGGCTTAGTTACTGGGTGGTGGCTTTCTCGTCGCGGGCTACGGGTTCTTCGGCCTGGGTACTACTGGGACTGTCGGGCATGGGGGCTATTTGGGGAGTGTTTGCCTACTGGGTGGTGTTAGGCACAGTATCAGGAGTAGCCATATCCTGGTTTGTGATGGGAAAACCCTTTAAGCGACTCACTGATCAATTTGATTCTATCACTATTCCCGATTATCTGGAAAGTCGATTTCAGGCTACTTCCCCCCGGATTAGGTTAGTCGCGGCCTTAGCGCTGACCTTTTTCGTGACTATTTACGTCAGTGCTCAGATTGATGCCACGGGCACTGCCTTTGAATCGTTCCTGGGCTGGAACTACTACCTAGGAGCTGTTGTAGGGTTCATCATTGTGGTACTGTACATGTCGTTCGGAGGATTTATTGCTGTCGCTTGGTCTGATGTGTTTCAGGGGGGGGTTATGCTGTTGGGATTGGTGCTGTTGCCGTTGGTGATGCTCACGCAAATGTCGGGCAGCCTGTCCCAGGAAATTCGGGCAGTAGACGCTGATCTACTAAGTGCCTGGGGGCCAGGAGGATTTTCTGCATTGAATCTAGCCAAGATTGTTGGGTTCGTCATGATTGGATTAGGGTTCTTAGGTTCTCCTCAGTTATTCGTTCGTTTTATGTCTATTCGCCGGGAAGCTGAAATTGACCGGGGAAAATGGGTTTCGGTTGTGCTAACCTTCACTATGAACTTCTCTGCCGTAAGCATCGGTATTTTAGGGCGAGCACTGTTTACTTCGGCGGGCGATGATCCTACTCAAGTTTTAGGCAATGGCGGACAGGAAGTTTTACTTTATGCTGCCGGGCAGTTATTACCTGCTGTGATAGGTAGCTTCTATATTGCGGCGGTTTTGTCGGCGATTATGTCTACCATAGATTCACTTTTGGTGGTAGCTTCTAGTGCGGTTAGTCGGGATTTATACCAGAAAGTGTATAATCCGTCACTTAGCGATCAGCATTTATCGGCTTTTTCTACAAAGGTAACTTTGCTGCTATCTGTCATTTCTTTAGGACTAGCACTAGCAGTAGCTTACTTTTCACCAACCCGTACCATTTTTTGGTTTGTGATTTTTGGCTGGTCGGGCATAGCGGCAACCTTCTGTCCGATGATGAGTTTATCGTTGTGTTGGACGAAGTACACTGAACAAGGTGCTTTAGCTTCTATGGTGACTGGCTTTTTGAGTGTGCCTTTCTTCAAATTTGTGTTGCCCCAGTGGGAAGCCATTGCCCCATATTTGGTAAATATGGCTGAATTGTTCCCTTCTTTTATATTATCACTCTTAGCAGGTTACATAGTTAGCATCAGAAGACACTTATAATAAAGCACTTGATTTATTACATTGCCTAAAAGTTTTTACTTTGCGGCTCGTTATACTAGTGTTTCTACTATTTCGAGCAAAAATGGTCATTCTGTTCAATAGAGTATCATAATAATGCACTATTTATAGGTATATTAATTCTTTTTAAATTAAAAATGTGCAAAATTTTGGAAAAATAATACATAAGTACTATTTTGCATATAAATAGTTAAAAACATAGTTCGTTATGGATAATCTATATTCTTTTCATAAGCTGTCACTTGAAGAAAGAACCCAGTACGTATTAGGTAATGGTCAACTTTTGTGTAGTCGGTACTTTGCCGGAAGAAAAGTGTTTCTCTACTACACTGGTCGATTTTTTGCTGAAATCTGGTTCGATACCCGTAAAAGTAAGGTATCCAATATAATCCCGTTCACTACCACAAAATGCTTAAAGCCGTATCTTGATCTCATCGATATTAATGATGCATTTGTGTGCTAACTTACGGTAAGGCAACCCTGACCATCGTAAAAAATATCACCTTGATCTAACATCTCTTTTACTACACGAGCCAACACAGCCTCGTCAATTTGTCCTAATGCCATCATGAGTTTCTCAGGTGGCTGGGACGATTGAGTTAATTGCTGAATAATATTATCTCTTATTTTCTCTTGTTCAGCACGGGTGTATTCTGGGTGTTTCCCTTTTTTCTTTCGCAAACAGTGATCACAAACGCCACAATCGATCGGGTACTTTTCGCCAAAGTAAGCCAATAGTACCTGCGTACGGCACCGTATTGGGTGCGTTACATAGTGGGTAACAGCGTTAACTTTGTCAGCGTAAAGTGTCTTCTTCTTTTGGAGTTTAGCTGCCGAAAGCGGAAGCTGGCGGGCATCGAGCCGGGGGGTCATAAAAACGAGTTGAGGTTGGTCTTTACGAGGTAGATAGTTAATAATTTCTCGTTCGTGCAAGTTCTTCAATTTCACCATTACGCCGTTAACCGATGTTTGCAAAATTTGAGCAAGTTGAGATTCGGAGATCGAAATATAGTTAGCGTATAGTTCGCCCCCGTAAACCCGTAATAGGGCATTAATTGTAGGTTCCAGCGCAGCGTTAGCAATTCTGAATTTATACAGTTCCTGATAATCTACTCGAAAATGTAGCGTTGACGGCTGAAAGAAACTCTCGTTCAATTGAAGCAACCCCTCTTCTGCTAATCGCTTTATGGAGTGAAATACCCCAATTGGGTTTAGACGGTACGTTTCAGCAAAGTGGGCGAGATCGAAGTTGTAGCTGGAAAGGTAACTACTTCCCACCGCCACTTTCAGGTAGTTCGCTATATTTTGATAGACGGTGCGGATAAAATCTACGGACGGAAAAGAAGTCTCGATGCGTTTGATCAGATTATCCAAATCATTTTGATCATATAAAACGACGGCATACGCTTTCTTTTCATCTCGACCAGCTCGACCGGCCTCTTGGTAGTAAGCTTCTAGCGTATCGGGCAAGTCTAAATGTACCACTAAACGAACATCCGGTTTATCAATTCCCATTCCGAAGGCATTGGTAGCTACAATCACGCGGGTTCTATCCTGAATCCAGGCATCTTGCTTATCTGCCCGTTCTTCGGCAGTGAGTCCGGCGTGGTAGTAGTCAGCCGAAATATTTTTGCCTTGTAGCTTCTTAGCAATAATACGAGTGCGCTTTCTACTTCGGGCGTACACTACGGCGGTACCCGGAACACCAGTCAGGGTTTTTAGCAATCGTCTATCTTTATCTTCTTCGTAAAATGACGAATAGGAAAGGTTAGCCCTAGCAAAGCTCTTCTGAAATACTTTCGTGTTCTGAAACTGAAGCTTATCTTGAATATCCTGCTTTACCGAGTCCGTGGCGGTGGCGGTTAGGGCAATCACATTCACATCAGGAATTTCTGCTCTGAAGTCAGCAATTTGCAAATAAGGAGGGCGGAAATCGTACCCCCACTGCGAAACACAATGTGCTTCGTCTACCGCAAGCAAGCTGATCTGCATACGACGCGCTCGTGCCAGAAAAAGATCAGTTCTAAGCCGTTCGGGAGAAACGTACAGGAATTTGACATTTCCGAACACGCAATTATCGAGGTGGAAATCAATCTCCCGAGCACTCATTCCCGAGTAGATCGCTACCGCGGAAATGCTTCTTTTCTTGAGTTGCTCGACTTGGTCTTTCATCAGCGCAATTAGTGGGGAGATGACGATACACACCCCTTCCCGCATGAGTGCCGGAACCTGGAAGCAGATACTTTTCCCCCCGCCGGTGGGTAGTAGAGCCAGCGTGTCGTGGCCCGCTAGCACCGCATCAATGATATCCTCCTGAAGCGGACGAAAGGCCGGATACCCCCAGTACTGCTGAAGAATGGCGTGGGCGGACATATTATTTTAATTACTCGATTGCTGAATGGTTCGATTGGTGAATGGCTCGATTGTTCAATTGCTAGGGGCTGGGAGCAGGGAGCTTGGAGATATTGGTCACTATATCGCTACTCTCGGAGCCTATCTTTATTTCCAACTTTTTGCTATTCGTTTTTTCATTGTTGATTGCACATTGTTCATTGTATTGTCGCTCCTCCCGAAACTGCCGAAGAAACTTGGAAGAAACCTAACGGAGGTTTTTGAGGATCGGTTAGGTTCCGTAGGGTAGAAGTTGGGTTGCGGGGCGGCCCACTAAATAAGCCACCGTCGTTAAAGAGCAATTCGGTTAGTTCGTTATAGTAGGCAAACTGACTGGCACTTAAGCTGTACATCTCAATACGTACACTATCTCCTAAGTCAAAAGCATAATTGGCTAACTGAAGCGTATCAATCTGCTCATTAAGAAACTCATCACTTTGGATAAGTAAATCCTCGGGAGCATTAAAAAGTGAATCCTCTTCGTAGATGAGAAAGCGGTAGTAATTGATGCCTCGCTCCTTAGGAGTTCGTCCGCTGAAGAAGAAATAGTAACCGTCATCCAAGAAAAGAAAATCTTCCAGAAAACGGTAACTGAATGAATCTACCTCTGCTACCGGAAGCACTGTGCCTCTTCCTTCGTACATTTGGTCCTGATAGTTAACTTTGAGCGTATACGTTCGTCCCGAGTCAATCGGTATATCGTTATTGATGTACAGCCCAAAAGAATTTTCTTGCGCATCCAGGACATATTCCTGCGCATTTTCCTCGTCATAAACGGTTACCTGAGCGTCTAAAACCGGACTAGATCCATTAGCATCATAGTAGTTACCGGTGGTAGTAATTCTTACGCGAGCCCCATTCTGTTTGGGATCAAACTTCCAGTAGTTGAGGTTCCCCTCGATAACTAGTTGCGGATCAGTATTGGGAAGATCCAACGTAATCTCTTCCTGGCAGGCCGTGAGGGCCAAGAGAAATATAGCAAAAAACAGGATGAACAGTCGCATACCAATCAAAATTTAAAATTATAGGTAACCGACGGAATGAATCGGAATAAGTATGTTTTTATTGAACCGGGCCGTTGGGAAGTAACCGTTCCTTCGTCGTCGCCCGGATCAAATGTAACGTCGTCGTTATAAATATCTTCAAAGGTTATAACGAATGGATTTTTCCGTCCGTACACGTTGTACACCGAAAAGCTCCAGTTGCTTTTCCAACGTCGTTCTTCGTTTTTCTTATTCTCTAGTACTACGGAAATATCAAATCGGTGGTAGTCTGGCATCCGGAACGCATTTCTCTCGTCTTCGCCGTAGTACGGCACTGATAAGCCATTGAGTTGGTAGCGGCCGGAAGGAAACGACACGGCGGTTCCGGTACTGTATACCCAGTTTCCCGATAGTGTAAGCCGCTTATTAAGCTGATGAGAAAGTACCAGTGCAATGTCGTGGGTGCGGTCGTAGCGGGCGTTGTAGGGCTGGCCTAAATTAATACCTTCAATTTGCTGCTGCACGCGGGAAAGGGTGTAGGCAATCCATCCGGTAGTGCGGCCCACATCTTTCCGAAGTAGGAACTCGGCCCCGTAGGCCCAGCCTCTCCCAACCGATATTTCCGTTTCTAGATTTTCGTTCAGCAGAATATCGGTACCGGTCAAAAAATCGATGATGTCGTTCATCCACTTGTAGTATACTTCCACCGAGGCTTCTATCGTATTCTGCCGTAAGTTCTGAAAGTAGCCTAGCGCGAGCTGATCGCCAATCATAGGCGGAATATAGGTATCAGCAGGAATCCAACGGTCAATGGGCAAACCCGCGGTGGCATTCGACGCAATCTGTACATACTGTCGCATCCGGTTGTAGGAAAACTTTATTGATTTTTCGCTGTCGAGCAAATATCGCAGTCCGAAGCGGGGTTCGGCTCCGTGGTAGCTTTCTATATTTTCCAGTCGGTCGTACTCAGTTTCACCCGTAATACTTTCGTCGGATAAAGGCTGGTCTTCTTCGTACTGAAGCACCGATCCTGGCCCGATATGCTGGAAGAAAGAATAGCGTAACCCATATTCCATAGAGATACGGGGGCTGATCTGATGACTATTGCCAATGTACACCGCGTGTTCCAAGGCATACTTGTTATCAAGGATTAGCGGGGTAAAATTAATTCCTTCGCCTCGAGGGATAATTCGGGCGGGCTCGAAGTCGAAGTGAGAAAGGTGGTAGCCAAAATCCACTGACAAATTAGGTGAGGGAAAGAAATTTCCGTCAAACTTAGCACTGTACTCCTTTAAACGTGATGTCCAAGTGAACTCCGCCGTTTCAGCATCGATATCAAAACCGTAGTCAAAATTGCTGTAGACAAGGGTGGTATTGAAGAAGATTTTATCCGATAACAGATGGTTCCAGCGTAACGTAGCCGTAGCATTTCCCCAGTCTAGCCCAAACTGATCGGCAACCCCAAATTTATCGCGGCCAAAGTAACCCGATAAAAACAGCCGATTCCGATCATTTAGGGTGTAGTTAGCTTTCGCATTAAAATCGTAGAAGTACAAAATGTTATCTTGAATATCTTCATCAGGAGACAGTCGCAGAAACAAATCGGCGTAGGTGCGCCTTCCCGAAAGAATAAAGGAGGACTGATTCTTTCTAATGGGGCCTTCTACTGTCAGTCGGCTAGAAATTAGCCCGATACCGCCCGATACCTTAAAGTCTTTGTTATTCCCTTCCCGCATCTGAATATCCAGCACCGATGAGAGGCGACTACCAAAACGGGCGGGAATACCCCCTTTGTAAATCTCAATATTCTTAATGGCATCAGGATTGAACACTGAGAAAAAGCCTAGAAAGTGTGAAGGATTGTACACTGTAGCTCCATCAAGTAATACCAGATTTTGATCGGCGGCCCCCCCCCGCACAAAGAGTCCGGTTGTGCCTTCTCCCGCACTAATCACTCCGGGAAGTAGCTGTACGGTTTTGATAATATCCACCTCCCCGAACAATGCCGGTAGCCTCTGCACTTTTTCTATCTGCAACTTATCTCGACTCATGGCTACATCTTGTACGTTGGCATCCGGTCGGTCAGCCGATACCACTACCTCCTGCAATTCTACTTCGCTAGAAGCCAGTTCTACATTTAGCGTTTGATTAGCGGTGAGTGAGACAGGTTTTTCTACTGGTTGGTATCCCAAGTAAGAAAAAGTAAGTGTATAGTCACCCGGTGCCAGTGTAAGCGAGTAGAAGCCGTATACATTGGTGGTAGTTCCGGTACCCGACCGCTCTTTGATCGCAATGGTAGCTCCAATAAGATCTTCACCGCTGGAAACATCTCGTACGTAGCCGTTTACAGTGAATGATGATTGACCAGACACAGAAAATTGGAGTAGGAGACCGATAGTAAGGAATCCAAAAAATAAGCGAGGCATTACTTCTTCGTGGTTTGAATTTTATAACCCTAACACTAGTAAACTCTCTGATTATAACAGTAAATAGTGTCGGTGTAACTTTTAGTAAAAGTAGAAATAATATTACAGAATTAACGTATATTCTTACTAACGACAATACATCACAATTAGGCTATCACTATTGAAAAATAAATAAATATGTCGGAGTGAGCAAAATGATAATCCCAGCATAAGTATTCATCATCTATGAAAATTTGGTACCTATCACATAAAATCTGCACTAATTTATTTCCAGGGAATTATTGATTAGCGGAACCACTTCTTTTAGCGAAAAAATTATTCACATTTTTATTAAATAATCAACGTATGACATCAGCGAAAGTAGGCGATACCGTACAAGTACACTATACCGGAACACTTCCCGACGGTTCGGAATTTGACTCATCGCGCAAACGTAATGAACCTCTACAGTTTACCTTAGGCAAAGGACAAATGATTGCTGGATTTGAGAAAGCAGTAAACGGAATGAGTGTTGGTGACAGCAAGCAAGTCAATATTCCGAGCGAGGAAGCATACGGGGAAGTAAAAAAAGAGATGATTATGGAAGTTTCTAAAAATGATTTCCCCCCTGATATTACTCCCGCAGTAGGCCAGCAACTAGCAGTAAATGCTCAGGGGCAGCAAGTGCCGGTAACTATTACCGATATAAAAAATGATAAGGTAGTATTAGATGCCAACCACCCTTTAGCAGGAAAAGACTTAATATTTGATATTGAATTAGTTGAGATTGCATAATTTTCTTAATTAGAGTAAACTATCCGAAAAAAAACTTGTATTTAGCTATACAAGTTTTTCTTTTGTGCAGTTATAATAGTAATATTATTAATAACGGAAGTAAAACTTTCAAAAAACTACTTCTTTTTGTTTAGAAGTCAGAAAATGCCGGTTTATGGATACTCCACAGATATCGTCACTTCTCCATCACTTTGCCGATGCGCTTAAGCACGAGTACTCGCTACCCGAGTTGGAGGACGTAGTTACTAATGTATGTCCTACGTGTCCCACATCAGTAGAAGATTTCATTAGTGACCTTTCGGAAGTAGGCGAGCGAATGCAACTGGTCTTTATCGCAAATAGTATTGCTAAAGATAAATTCCAATCTTTTGTAAGGGATGCAGATTTCCCAATCATGCTATTTCAGAAAGATGAATCCGGGAATTTTGAGCCAGTCTTTGTTCAACTTAATGAGAAACTGGAGCACATAGCTGGAAAAGTAGAGGACAACGGACGCCTGCATCCGGTTCCCATTAGTAGTCTTACAAACAATCTTTATCTTGATGAAAATGACGAGGTGGTTTTCGTAACTGCCTTTCCTTTTCATAGCATGGTAAGTAAGACTGAGCACTTGAATGAACATCCTACACCATTCCAGCGATTCATGCAGTTACTGGCTCCGGAGCGAAAAGATATCATTTATATCTACGTTTATGCTATTGCAATTGGTATTGTTAGTTTAGCTTTGCCGTTAGGAACTCAGGCAATTGTTGGGTTTATTTCGGGGGGCATGTGGTTCAACTCAGTAGTACTGCTA
>NZ_JBARYM010000447.1:0-2278 GCF_049647865.1 Tunicatimonas sp.
GCTTTGGCCCGAGTCGCAAATACTATTCTTAATACGACCGAGGCGTATTACAAGAACTAACTTTATTTAAGAGTACCGGTATGCAGTCAGAAATATTCATTTACTCATTCAATTTCTATGAATTGGAATAACGACATACAGAAAGCGCAGTATAATCAGACCCGCCGCGATTTTCTTCGCACTACCACTAAAGGATTAGGAGCCGCAGCCATTGGCTCATTGATAGCTCCTAATTTGCTGTCAGGGCAACCAAACTCCATTCCGGGATCAGGAGGAGTACTGAAGGCGTTACATCACGCACCGAAAGCAAAGCGAATTATTTACCTTTTTCAAAGTGGTGGTCCCAGTCAAATTGAGCTATTTGATTATAAGCCGGAGCTGATGAAGCGGCACGGCGAGGAGATTCCGGATAGTGTGCGGGGCAACCAGCGCGTTACCGGAATGTTGGCGGCTCAGTCCAGCTTTCCGATGGTGGGCTCTAAGTTTGAGTTTACGCAGAACCCGAAAACCGGAGGATACTTCAGTAATCTGATTCCCTACACCGCACAAATTGCCGAAGACATCTGCGTGGTAAATTCTATGTACACCGAAGCCATAAACCACGAGCCCGCCGTGGTATTTCTACAAACTGGCTCACAGCAGGTTGGTCGTCCTTGCATTGGTTCTTGGATGAGCTACGGTTTGGGAAGTCCCAATCAGAATTTACCTTCTTTTATCGTATTGCTTTCGCGAGGTAAACCTGATACGCAGAACCTAAATATGCAGTCTTGGGGCAATGGCTTTCTGCCGTCTCACCACCAAGGCGTACAGTTCCGTTCGGGAGCCGACCCGGTGCTGTACTTATCGAATCCCGATGGCATAGACCGGACGAGCCGCCGCCGGGAATTAGACTACTTGGAACGACTGGAGCGCGAACAACAAGCGGTTTGGGGCGACCCGGAAATTGATTCTAAGATCAGTCAGTACGAAATGGCCTACCGCATGCAAACCTCGGTGCCGGATGTAACCGACCTATCCGATGAGCCGGATTACATTTTTGATCTGTACGGATCCGATGCGCGTATTCCCGGTACCTACGCCGCCAATTGCCTCTTGGCGCGCCGTCTAGCCGAACGAAATGTGCCGTTTGTTCAGCTTTATCATATGGGCTGGGATCAGCACGGTAATCTACCCAAAGACATTCAAAAACTGGCAAAATCCAGTGATCAGGCTTCCGCCGCGCTGGTAACTGACTTAAAGCAACGCGGTCTACTGGACGATACGCTAGTGGTGTGGGGTGGCGAATTCGGACGAACCAGCTTTTCTCAGGGCAAATTGACGAAGACTAACTACGGCCGCGATCATCACCCGCGCTGCTTCAGCATGTGGATGGCCGGAGGCGGTATCAAACCCGGCATTAACTACGGCCAAACTGACGATTTTAGCTACAATCTTGCTGAAAACGGCGTTCATGTCCACGACTTCCAGGCTACGCTGTTGCACCTACTCGGCGTAGACCACGAACAGCTAACATTCAAGCATCAAGGCCGCCGCTACCGCTTAACCGATGTTCACGGGCACGTAGTGAAGGGGATTCTTGCTTAGCAGCAGCTTACTGAAAATGGCAATCGTAGGATTGATAATGGAAGATTAATCAAGATAAGCAATTCGGGAATAAATTTTCTATAGATAAGAACTAATAATATTGATGGAAGTAGATTGTAACCTATGAAACGGGAATCTCAATTACTTGACTTTCTGGTAGACGACTTAACTAGATCAATTAAAAACCGAATTTCTGGAGACAGTTTTCAAACCGAAATTACGAGACTAGCCAAGCAGGATTTAAAGAGTATTACTAAAAAAGCAGGTTGGCGTTTTAGTTGGCGCACTGAGCTGAACGACAATACAAATGAAGTCTACAAGCTAACTATCGTTAATAATCCTGCGATCATCCAAGGACTTATCAGTTTGCAGGTTGAGTCCGATCATGTGTTTATGAACCTACTGGAGAGTGCCCCGTTTAACATGGGGAAAGACAAACTTTATGAAGGAGTGCCGGGCAATTTAGTGGCTTATGCATGTAGGGTTTCGTTTAGATATGGCTACGAAGGATTTGTATCCTTTACTGCAAAGACAAGACTCATTGGTCACTATGAAAAGACATTGGGAGCCTATCATTTTGGAGGACATAAGATGATTGTTCCTACCGAGGCGGCACAAAAATTAGTAGATCATTACTTTAGAAACTAAATATTATGGGATACATAAAAGAGCCAGAGGGGGTAGACTTTATTAT
>NZ_JBARYM010000448.1:0-4028 GCF_049647865.1 Tunicatimonas sp.
ACTCAGCACCGATCAGGTTCAGGACGAAGGATCGCAACTTCGGCGGCTGGTAAAGGAGCAGGGCGAGCAAATCAGCCGGTTAAAAAGCGCCCAACAACACCATATCCTGAAATTCAACGCACTAACGATTGTCATTGAGTCGTGCATGAACCGCAAAGGACTGACGATCGATATATTCGAGGAAGTGGATAAAACCCTGGCTGAAGAAGCGGCCAAGATTATGAACTTAAAAAATATGACCGAATGATCCGCACTGTCAACATCATTTGCATTCATTGCACGGCAACTCCACCAACCACGAAGGTCAGCAGCATCCTGAACTACTGGCGTAATTCATTAGGCTGGCGTAATCCGGGCTATCACCGATTGATTGATGCCAGTGGCCGGGTGCATATCCTGCACCCATTTGAGCGTCCTAGCAATGGGGTCAAGGGCTATAATAGTCGAAGCATCCATATCAGCTATATCGGAGGCGTAGATGCCTACGGAAATGCATTTGATACCCGTACGGAGGCGCAACAGGATGGATTGATTGAGCAAATACAAGAGGCGCAGCAGTGGATTATCGGACACGGATTGCCTCCTGCCGAGGTGATTGGCCACCACGATTTAAATCCTTTCAAAGCCTGC
Source organism: Tunicatimonas sp. (assembly GCF_049647865.1). Taxonomy (NCBI): domain Bacteria; kingdom Pseudomonadati; phylum Bacteroidota; class Cytophagia; order Cytophagales; family Catalimonadaceae; genus Tunicatimonas; species Tunicatimonas sp. The sequence goes on from NZ_JBARYM010000448.1 coordinate 631, forward strand.
CCAAGCTTTAACGCTAAACTCGAATATTCTTGGCTGTGAAATTACTACGCGATACCGTCAAAAACCCCCAAACCGGCAAATTCTCCCGTAAAAGCGTCACGGCACTCAGCTTCTTTGCCTTTGCCGTCATCCTGGCCGGGGTAGATACTTTCACCGAACTGGATGTAAACACGCATTACTTTGACGGTTTTATGACCGTCGCTCAGCTGACGCTCGGGTTAACGGTCGCCGACAAAATTGTGCATAAAACCCAACATCATGGAAAACCGCCCAGTGCTGGCTAAGCTCATTATCATTAGTATTTTGTTGTTCTTAGGGCTTAGTGCTATGATGCTATCTTGCCAACCGCCGCCGCAAAAGACACTATCGGATCGCCGAGCGACTGAGGCGAAGGACTCAACGATCATTCGGATCATACCGGTAAACTCAGTCCAAGGCACGGTTCCGGACATTGGACAAAAATTGTCCATTCCGGATATGGACGTAGAAATCTTCCGGGTGTCCGAGTCCGAGGTACTACTCAAGACTCCCGTCCGGACGGAAGTCCGAACCGATGTCCGAATTGTAGAGACCCGTCGCGGCGGCGATCGGATCAATGTCCGAGAAGTAGACAAATCCCGCAGTTGGTTCAATAGCCGAAATCGAAACTCGCAGAATCAGAACTCAGGCAATAAGACGGGCCGTGTCCACGGTGGCCGGCAATCCGCGAAGCACGTTGAAAAAACCCGAACAGTGGACAAAGAAGTATCTCGTAACGGCTTACCGTGGTGGTGGCTAATCATTGCCGGGGCAGTTGGTGGGGTTTACCTCTACTTCAAACTCAAGAGTCCTTTCCCCTTCCCCTAGCCCCCGTTCCTTTCGTAGCATGGTCAACCTCGATGTAACCATTCCTACGAAATTTAGGCTGTTGCCCAACAAGCGGATCAAGCGAGCCGTGCCCGAAAATTGGGCTGAGGTAACGGTCAAGCAGTTTTTCGGCTATCTCAAAGCCCTCAAACTAGGCCGTACTGCGACCGAAGTTCGTCTGCTGACCGCTCGCTATCTTCTGCCATTACCTTGGTACCTATTCTATACGCTCAACCGCGTACAGCTGGCCCAGATTACCTACGAATTGCGCTGGATGAATCAGCTACCCCTGACCATAAGCATGTTCAAAACAATCAATGGCTTCGTTGGGCCCGGTGACAGTTTCAGTACGTTGACTATCGGCGAGTTTGCCGCCGCTTCGGCTTATTACGATCAATATCGCGGGACGCATAACCCGGAATTGCTGGACTACCTCATCGCTGTACTATACCGTCCGGACCGGACCAAGCGTTTCAGCGCTGAGGCAATGGAATCATATCTTCCCAAACTGCGCAAGGTTCATCCGGATATCAAACTTGGCGTCTACTTATATTTAGGAGGATGCCTGTCCGAACTGGCTAACCGTTACCCCCGCCTGTTTTCTGGACCGGGTCTCGCCAGACCGGACGGTTCCCGCGGCGGCGGCCGGCCGCGCGATCCCGCCAGACCGGATGGCGATCCGCCTAAGGCGGATGGCGAAACACGGCGGGGAACCGCTGGGCGGCAATCCGCTAAGACGGACTGGCTGGACTTCATGCGCCACCTACCTTCCGAAAAATTCGGAACGCTCGAGCAGATTGAGCAATCCGGATTGCACGCGGTGCTGGAAGTGGCTCATAGAATGATGAATGATTCCCAGAAACAAAAAGGCGGAATGCCGCCCACCCGTTCCCATGCAGCACGAAGAATACATTAACCTGTTCCGCGATCTGGCCACCCGCCACGTGGATATATTGCACACAGCCAAACGCTCGCACTTTGCCCGAATCGTGCTGACCAATGACCCCATGTTTCCCATGGCCCAGCAGATTGAAGAATTTCTCTCGGGACTATCGCATAAGCTGCACAGCCCGATGATGCTGATTTCAGCCTACGATACCGACTATACCGACGAGCTGGGCGATAGCATCGGGCAGTACCAAACCGGTCGGCTCATCCTGCTGGAAGATATGCCGACCCGGGGCTTCGATGCCGAAGAAGAAATCTACCAGCGCACCGCTGAATGGGGCCTGGATATGCTCAGCGAAGTGGACCGTACGCTGCGGAAGGAGCCGGGTTACCGGAAAGGAATACTGGACTGGAACCAGGCCGGTAGTGAGAAGCTTCGCTTCAACCGCAACCGCCGCAACTTGGCGGGTACCGGCTACAGCTTCGCCATCCGTCAGACCTACACCAACCTGAATCGATCCCATAAATTTAACGCGCCCAGCTGATGAGCTTCACCGTACAAAGTCTAGAACTGCTCAAAACTCCTAGCCAGACGGCTAACCCGTGGGTACAACTGTACTTCGATTTGAACAATAGCTCGGGAAGCGATTTGGATCAGACGATCTTCGTGCGGTATTTCTACGGCACCGGGCATACCGATCGTCAGTACCGATTTACCGTCGCGGATGGACAAACCGAACGGATACTGACCCCCCGCACACCGCTGGCGGATCCGGATACCATCACCTCCGTCCGCTTTGAGCTACCGGGTGGGAATGTTAGCCTAACCGATGCCAATTATCAGGTAACCGACTATACGCCCGGCATCACGATCGATCAACATGAGCTGGGACTGTATCCTACTCGCATTGATCGTCCGGACGGAATGCCCTCGCCTCTGCCCAGCGGTTGGTTTGGGGACTTCTCCTTTAATGTGCAAAGTACCTTTCTAGAAGAGGTGCAGCTGGTCTCAGTCAATTATATCTACGACGATGGCACCGAACTAAACCGAGGGCCGTATTACGTTGAAGAAAATGTGCTACGACCAGGCTTCGCTATTCCTACCCAGGGGAATAGCACCTATAGTATTGATCGCATGGGAACTGCTAACCAAGGCGACTTCCCCCTGATCATCGCCCGCGATAAGCAAGTCATCCGGATCGTTATCTTATTAGAACCAGGTGATACGCTGAACCAGCGAATAGATGAGCGGTTTGAGGTAACGCTAGATCCGGCTAACGTTCAGCTTCATTATACCCCCATGACCGCCCAGATCACTACGTCGGGCAACAGCATATTTGTGACCGTTTCGGGCGGGGTAGAACCGTATTCCTACTTCTGGCAAGACGGTAGCACGGAGCAAAACCGCCTGAACATTCCGCCCGGTTTGTATACCCTGGTGGTCACCGATGCGATCGGCGAAAAAGCGACATTCTCGGCGCAGCTAGGCGACCTGCACTACTTTTCCGAGAACCCCGTTACGCTGGCAGCCCGGGCCAATGATTTGGAGAACAAACCCTTTCTGCGGATGATCTGCCAGGTGTGGTACGAAAAGGAGTATCTGAGCGACCAGTATCAGCAATTGTTTGAGGCCGAGCAACCGATCAACGGGCAAGGGGAAACCC
>NZ_JBARYM010000449.1:0-2134 GCF_049647865.1 Tunicatimonas sp.
GGCGGTAGTAATCGTAGGTGCGCTGCTTAGTATCGGATTTGGCTTGGGAAGAGCGCTTCTTTCGGCTCTTCCGCCTAACCTGAGTCATACGAGAATCCAGGTCGTTCTCGGTACAGTACTGGTTAATTTCATCCAGAAAAGCAGCCCCGTACTTGGTAATCTTTACTTCCCCAAAACCACTAATGTGCGGCAAGTCTTCGGGCTGCGTAGGCAAATAAGTAGCCAAATCCTGTAGGGTGGCATCGGAGAAAATTATGTAGGCCGGTACGTTTTCGTCTTGAGCCAACTGACGGCGCAAACCCTTCAACTGCTGGAACAGACTTTCTTCTATTGGCTTGGCTGTCGATTTGATCGTGACCGTCTGGGGTTCGGCGATTTCAACTAGCATCACCTTTTCTTGTCCCTTCAATACCGACCAGCTTTGTTCGGTAAGTTGTAGGGTAGGAAATTTATCGTTGGATTTTTGTAGGTAGTTCAAGCGAAGCAAATCGTTTAGGTAGCGATGCCAATCTTTTTTGCTGATGTCGGCCCCGGCTCCGTAGGTTTTCAGCTGCTTGTGTTCCTGCCAAATCTTCTCCGATTTGGAACCCCGCAAAAAATCTATCACGTAACCACCCCCAAAGCGTTCACCCAACCGGGCTACCGCCGATAGAGCTTTCTGGGCAATGACGGTACCGTCGAATGTCTTGTAATCATTACGACAGACATCACAGTCGCCGCAGTAGTCGGGAGCTTCTTCGCCAAAATAATTGAGCAGAAATTTGCGTCGGCAAGTGCGGAGGTCGGCAAAAATAGCCATCTGCTGGAGCTTTTCCCGTAGTACCCGGCTTTGCTCGTCATTGCCTTCCACTTCTACAAAACCCTGGAGTTTAATTACGTCGGCGTAGCTATAAAAGAGTAGAGCGTCGCTAGGTAATCCGTCGCGTCCGGCCCGGCCCGTTTCCTGGTAGTAGCCTTCTATGTTTTTAGGTAAATCCATATGCACCACAAACCGTACATTTGATTTATCGATGCCCATTCCGAACGCCACAGTGGCCACAATGATGGGGACTTCATCCTTTAGGAATTCATCCTGGTGCTGTTCTTTTTGCTCGTTAGTGAGTTTGGCATGATAGGGTTTGGCCGAAAATCCATCCTGGGTTAGTCGCTCGGCCAGATCTTCGGTAGACGCTCGGGATAGTACGTAAATTATACCCGACTGGTCACGACGTTCGGCGAGGAAGTCTAACAATTGAGCGTAGCTCTGCCGTTTAGGGGCCACCCGATAGTAGATATTTTCCCGGTTAAAGCTGGAGATGAAAACCTTGGGTTTATGTAATTGAAGCTTATCCAAGATATCCTGCTGAGTAACCGGGTCGGCGGTGGCCGTGAGGGCTACGGTAGGTACGTTATCTAACGCCTTTCTAATATCAGCCAACATCCGGTACTCCGGCCGGAAATCATGGCCCCACTGCGAGATGCAGTGCGCTTCGTCAATGGCCAGCAGCGAGGTATTGATGCTTTTAAGAAAGTTAACAAACCGGTTTTCACTGTCAATCAGTCGTTCGGGAGCTAAATAAAGCATCTTTAATTCTTGCTGCCGTAGTTGCTGAAAGACCTGCTGCTGTTCTTCCAAACTCAACGATGAATTAAGATAGGCAGCTTTAATGCCATTAAGCCGAAGAGCATCCACTTGGTCTTTCATTAGAGAAATAAGGGGAGAAACTACTACGGTGAGCCCATCCATTAGTAAGGCTGGAATTTGGTAGCAAAGCGACTTGCCACCGCCAGTAGGCATTAGTACCAGTGTATCTTGTTTAGCTAAAATAGTCGTAATAATCTCCTGCTGATTTTCACGAAAAGCCGTATAACCGAAATGCTTTTCTAGTGTCGGAAGAAGTTGCGACAATAATGCCGGGGTTGACATAATGAAATAGTTTAAAAACTAAAGTTACTGAGTAGTAGCCAATGATAAAAAGAAAATAATAATTTCAATTATTTGGTTAAATATAACTAACCCCATGCAGTATATTTCATCATAAAATTAGGTTGATTCTTACTAATCATTCTTTAATACTTCTGTCCAATAACTAGTAATACTATAGTTAAGCATAATAATTTTCTAGGATACCCGTATAATTATTAGTTTATTGGA
>NZ_JBARYM010000450.1:0-31988 GCF_049647865.1 Tunicatimonas sp.
CACCTGTACGAAACAATGATTAGTCTGGTACCTCCGCCCAATTTAATTATTTACTTACGAGGTAGCGTGACTACGTTGCAGCAGCGCATTCAACAGCGCCATAGCACTCAAGATCAGCAACGGAAAAATGAAGATACGATTCCAACCGATTATCTTCAAAATCTTAATAATTGCTACGAACGGTGGACAGCAACATTTTCGCGGTGTCCGATTTTTACAATTGACATTGATTTAGTAGATTTAGCCAAAGTGGGAGCTTTTCAGGAACTATTAACTGAAATCAACCCTTACTTACCTACACTTCAATGAAACATCTTTACGTAAAACATACCGACGATAAAACTGATATTTATCGAAAGTTGGTTGCTCTTCCAGTGCCTCGAGGCGAATTTACTTACGAAAGCACCGATATTATAGCCAAAGGCGATTTCTGGCAAATGAATCAGCACACAATCTCCTACCGGGAATTGCTCAGCATGTACGAAGACGGCTACCATACCATTGAAAAAGAGGAGTACGATCGGGCCGAAGCTTGGTTAAAAAATAGTACTGATCAAGAATAGAAAAAATTTATTTTAGGTCACTTAGCTGGATCGTGCGAATGGTGCTCAACTGAAACATGGCTTTGCTCATAGGAGCTATCCGTATAGCGTTGAGCAAACTTTTTTAGCTGCTCAGCTCGCTGCCGAAGTTTTTCCGCTTGCTGATCAGCCAGCTCCATATCATGAATAATCGCCCGTTTGGGTTCGGGGTCAGGTGAGGAGGTTGTGTTCGCCATGACCGTAAAATTTAGTGTTAATTAATATAGCAATTTCTTCTGAGAAATGCTCCATTCTTATCCTTGAATTTCGAAGGAGACTCACTATTTTTGCCTCTCTTTTTTCAGTTTCCAATCACTCTGCTCTATGACCACTATCGTTGATCGCATTGCTCCTTCTTTAAATATAAGTACCCGACAGGTAGGCCAAGCCCTTCAATTGTTGGATGAAGGAGCAACGGTGCCCTTTATTGCCCGCTACCGTAAAGAAGTTACGGGAAGTCTGGATGAGGTACAGATTACTCAGATTCGCGATCAGGCTAATCAGTTACGCGAATTAGATAAGCGCAAAGAAAGTGTGCTGAAATCGATTGATGAGCAAGGGAAACTATCGGACAGCCTGCGAAAGCGAATTGAAGCCGCCGATACCATGGCGAAAGTAGAAGACTTGTACCTTCCCTACAAACCTAAGCGGCGCACTAAAGCAACCATTGCCCGCGAGCGAGGATTGGAACCGCTAGCTGAGCAAGTTTTTGAGCAAACCAACGCCAATCCTGAGCAGCTTGCCAGTTCCTTTATTAACGCTGAGCAAGAAGTTACTACGGCCGATGAAGCTTTGCAGGGTGCTCGCGATATTATTGCCGAGTGGATCAACGAAGACCAAACCGCTCGGGAAACGCTGCGCCGATTGTTTCGCAAAGAAGGAATTATAAAAACGAAAGTACTAAAGGGAAAAGAAGCCGACGGTCATAAGTTTCGCGACTACTTTGATTGGGAAGAAGCAGTAGGTAAAGTTCCTTCTCACCGGCTGCTGGCTATGCGAAGAGGCGAAAAAGAAGGCTTTCTGTCGTTAACAATTGCTCCCCCCGAAGAGCGAGCAGTGAATCAGTTAGAGCGACAGTTTCTGAAAAATAACCACGCCTCAACCCAGCAAGTACAATTAGCGGTAACTGACGCCTATAAGCGGTTACTTCGTCCTTCGTTAGAAACTGAAGTTAGGCTAGAAACTAAGAAGAAAGCCGATACCGAAGCTATTGAGGTGTTCTCCGAAAACTTACGCCAATTGCTACTGGCAGCACCACTGGGCGAAAAAAATATTCTGGCTTTAGACCCTGGATTTCGTACCGGTTGTAAATTGGTGTGCTTAGATCGACAGGGTAAGCTGTTGGAACATACGACGATCTACCCAAACCCTCCCCAGAAGCAGACCCACGAATCAGCTAGCACGGTTATGCATCTTTGCGAGAAGCATCAGATTGAAGCTATTGCTATTGGAAATGGAACCGCCAGTCGGGAAACCGAGCAGTTTGTATCGTCTCATGTAACTTTTTCTTCACCCATCCCGGTGATTATGGTGAATGAAAGCGGGGCCTCTATCTATTCTGCTTCGGAAGTAGCCCGAGACGAATTTCCGGATAAAGATGTGACCGTTCGGGGAGCCGTTTCCATCGGTCGTCGTCTGCTTGATCCACTGGCCGAGCTGGTGAAGATTGATCCCAAATCGATTGGCGTAGGCCAATACCAACACGATGTTGATCAAAATGCACTTAAGCAAGGGCTGGAAGATACGGTGGTAAGTTGCGTAAATAAAGTGGGCGTAGACGTGAATACCGCCAGTCAGCAATTATTGAGTTACGTATCAGGAATTGGTCCGGTACTAGCCAAAAATATGGTGAATTTTCGTAACGAAAACGGTGCTTTTCCCGATCGGAAAGGGATAAAAAAGGTGAGCCGACTGGGCGATAAAGTTTTTGAACAAGCTGCTGGGTTCTTGCGAATACGGGGAGCGAAGAACCCTCTAGATAATAGCGCGGTACACCCCGAACGTTACGGTTTAGTACAGCAAATGGCTCGCGATGTAAACAGCCAAGTTGATAATCTATTGACTACTCCCGAATTGCGAAAAAAGATTGATATTCAACGATATACCTCCGAGGAAGTGGGGTTGCCTACGCTCCAGGATATTATGGAGGAGCTAGACAAACCAGGACGCGACCCCCGGGAGCCGTTTGAGCTTTTTCAGTTTGAGGAAGGAGTCAACGAAATGAAAGACTTAAAAGTGGGCATGAAACTACCAGGAATTATCACGAACGTGACCAAATTCGGCGCTTTTGTAGATGTAGGCGTTCATCAAGATGGATTAGTCCACATCAGCCACTTAGCCGATCACTTTATCAAAGATCCTACCCAGGTAGTGAAAGTACAGCAGAAGGTACAAGTTACGGTGCTGGAAGTCGATATTCCCCGCAAACGAATTAGTCTCTCTATGAAACAAGACCCATTTGCTGCTCAACCATCAAAAGCTAAATCGAAACAACCTCGCCGCGAGTCGCGTAAATCAAATGATGGGAATATGGAGGATCAACTTCAGCAATTGAAGAATAAGTTTCGGTAATTGGTTTCAGGTTTGAAAAGTTTAGAGAGTTACAGGTTTCACTCTTATCTAAGCTTGTAACCTTCTAAACCTAAAACATACAACTTATCTAAACCTGTAACTTAAAACTCTTAATATACCAGCCGAGAATTCCCCCGCTTATTCAACCGTATTGCCGCGAAGATTTCATAGGTCGTGAGGGGGTTGCTGATGGCATTAATCGCAGTGGTATTTAGGTCGTAGCTAAACCCGACGTGGAAATTCGGAAGTTGCACTTCGGCGGTGGCTACGTAAGCATCCTGAATCCGATACCACCCTCCTACGCGAAGCATGGTAGGTTCGTTAGCAATACGTTTCATCCGATAGGTTAAGAAGCTACCAACGTTTATTTGGTCGGATTCACCTTGAAATAAAGCTACCGCGCTACCGGAAACAAACAGTTGCTCCGTTACTCCCAGCACTATACTTCCGTGCGTTTTGAATAATACCGGTAGTGGATCACTACCTTCGGTGAGCAAAGAGGTTTCAGGCGAATTTAGATGGTATGCGGCTACACCCAACGATGCTCCCTCTAAAGCTGATAGACGTTTCCCGTAGTGCGATTCCTTCTCATAGTATACATCTTTGCGACGAGGTGCGTACTGCCACAGAACTCCACCGCTTACATCAAAGTAGGCTTTGTCATTAATAGCTAATCGACTTCCAGCCCCGTCGAACTGTCCGGTGGCCGGATTGTAGGTACTGCCCCATTGGTAGCCTTCGGGAGAAAGACTACGCTGCCCAAATCCGGTTTGCAGCCCGAAGACCAAATGCTGAGTACGTTGAACATCTAACGGTAAATCATAGCCAAACGTCAAGTTGCCTCCTATGTTTCGGAAGCTTCCGTTAGGTCCGGCTTGATCTTGATGAACAGAAATCCCAACTCCACCAATGTGCCCTCGGGGTTGCAACCCTTTGTCAATTCGGATAGGCAACACTCCGGTTACTTGATTAGAAATGTAACTACCTTCCAGCTGATTCCACTGGGCCCGATGCGTAACGCTGACGATAGCGTTCTCTTCGGTTCCGGCAAAAGCAGGGTTAAGATACAATCGGGCGTTATAGAATTGAGAGAATGATGGACTTTGGGCGTGGGCACTCTGATAAGCAGTTACGCCTATTAATAAAACGATATATAAAAGCTTACGTAGTTTCATGCTATTTTTTTACTTAATAAGAGTGATTTTTCCTTGCTTCTGAAATGATGAGCCACTATCAAATTGACCTCGCAAAATGTAGGTATAGACTCCCGACGGATAACTTCCTCCGTCCCAGCCTTGAGTTAGAGCTTCTTCTACCCTGTTCGTCTCGTAGGCAATTCCGCCCCAGCGATCAATGATCTGAAATAGAAAGTCAGCTTCAACAAAACATCTCCCGTATACCTTCACTACTCGGTCATCGGGTTGAGCAGCTTGAGGGCTAAGTACGTTCGGAATATTGACCAAGGATTCAGCCGAGGCTACTGATACTGTTTCTTCTACTTCGTAGCGGCATCCGCCCACTTGCGTGGTTAACCGAAGCACATGCTCACCCGGAGAAAGTATGGCAGAAATTCGTTCTTGCTCACCAATGAGTTCATCATTTAGCCACCACTGATACTGTACCTCCTCACTTAAATCTAAAGCACTAGCCGAAAGCGACTGCTCGCTACAGTTAATTGCTTCTATCCCGTAGTCAAAAGAACCATTATTAGTTAGCGATATGCCTTCAATATTTACTGTCTGCTGGGAAGAATACTGGCACTCACCTAATACGACTTTTAGAGTAATTTCAAATTCCCCTGGAATTGATTCGTAGCTAAAGCTAGCCTGCTCACTCACCAGCATATCGTCAATCAGCCATTGGTACTTGATCTCACTATTGATAGTATCTGCTACAAAATCAACTTGGTACAGATTGCAACTCACTATGTCGCCAATGGTGTAGTCAAACCCGTTCAAGTTGATTAAATCAACGACCGGCATCTCTACCTGTTGCTGACTAGAATATTGGCAGTTTCCTTCATTGATAATTAGCTGAACATTATACGTACCGATGCTAAGTCGAGTGCTTACGCTAGCTTCTTCGCTCACTACCTTGCCGTCTACTTTCCACTGATAGGTAAATGCTGAATTTACTGAATCAGATTCAAAGACGAATAATTGACCCTTACAATTTGACTCGCCTTCAGTTTGGTACTTAAAGCGGCCTACATTGCCGGTTCCAATAGCTTCTATCGGAATAGTAGTTATTACTGTATCGGTACAAAGGCTTAGCTTGGTGACTAAAGAAACATCCACATTACTACTGACAACTTCGGTAAACGACAGGGTGCTTTCTCGCCCTATTAACTCACCATCTGCATACCATGCATACTCAAAATCATCCGAAACAGAGTCAGCCTGAACTGATAAAGTAACTGTGTTACAACTCTGGCTCACTATTTTGTAAGAAATAGAATTGAATGTTGGAGTTGAAGTACCTATCACTTCTTCACCTTCAATAGTACCTTCCCCGCAAGCGTTCTGAACCCACGCTAACTGGTATGCACCCGGCTTATCAACCGCAACTTCGTAGGTTGACAGTTCAGTTTCTACCGTTTCTACCACTTCACCATCTAATGTATATGCGAAAGTAAAAGGCGCCGAACCATTCAACTGAATGGTAAGAATAGTCTCTTCAGATGAATTACAAATCGAACCACTCTTCTGAAATAGCTGAGCAGTAGCTGGGGTTAGCACATTTACAATACTATCTTCTAGAATTGTTCCCCCGCATTCCGCCGCACCCTGCACACTTTTTAAGATGTGCTGTCCGTCCAAATTCAGTGGTAGGGAAAATGTAGGAGTAGCAATGTCAGCTTGAGAATATTCAACCCCTTCTACTTCCCAAGTAAGCTGCCATGGCGCAGACCCGGTTAATGCTACGTTTAAGGAGGCATCTTCTGAATCACTGCAAACAGTGTCAGGATCAATGAATTTAGCCGACGCTGGGGCAACCAAATTAATGTTCTTACCTTCAACCACTCCAGTCATACAATCATCTACCACCGAGAGTAATTCGTACTCACCTATTTTAGTTACTTCTAGCTGATGCACTACTTTGTCTTTCCCTACGTATTCTGGTCTATCGGCTACTTCCGTAAACGTTTCCGTGATTCCATTATGAGTTGCTGAGTAGGTAAACGACCAAGGATGCTTACCAATAAGAACAACTCGTAAGAATTTACGAGCACCGGGTAGACAGATATTATCTGGTTGATTAGCCTGAAAGTAAGCTCGCGCAGAATCTGTAATAAATGTAGTATTACCTGCATCAAGAATTGCAGTACAACCTGTAGAGCGATCTGTAACCCAGTCTAGTCCAACCAACCCATTCATATCAAATGGAATAGCCACATTGGCAAGGTCAATATTTTTTTCCACTCGTAAATCAGTACCATTAGAATAGCCCAAATCCCAAGGGCCGGTGCCAGTAAGGGTTACCGCTAAAGAAGCGTTTCCATCAGGACATTGGACAATGTTGCTAGTTAGCTCAGCAGTAGGATTTGTAGCGCAAGGGGTACCACAACCATGTAACGATAGCACTCGATCAAGATCATATCCGTTGGCGTTATTATTAGCAAAATCAGCCGGATCGCTAACCTCTACCAATTTTACGTATTTGACTTCGGCAAAGCCTGGTATTTCTACATTGATAAATCCATTTCCAGAGATGTTACTGGCAACTAACTCGAAATCGTCGTCTAAGCTATTAGAAACGTATACATCTATTTTCTCATCGCTCGCGCTATCATCCCGCTCATCAATTAATAGATCATCGCCAGTATCTAAAGGGATGGGACTACTAAAACCAATAACAATTTCTCCATTAATACCGAGTGAGATTGAGTTATCGTCACCAATTTCATCGCCAGTTACCACGGAAAGTGAGTTCTCATTAGCTACAATGGCACCTCCTTTTGTGGTACCCGGGGTAAAAGACACCACGAAATCTGAGTAGCAGGGACTAGCATCAGCGGGTATTTGAGCTTCGGATTGGTTAGCAATTACTATTAATAGAGCTAACAGTAACATTAATATAGGGGTGATCTTATCTTTCATTATAATAATAGTATAAAAAATGATACTTATATTACTTGAGTATTATTTATACCAAAATTAATCAAAATATTATTAAATATAAAGATTATTATAATTTTTTATACTATAGCAATGATATGAGGTAAGCAGAATAGGCGCACTTTTCCCATAACTAATTGATAATCAACTGCTTTCACTTATCTATTTTATCGGGGAAAGAAATAGAAGCAGCGAAGTAAAAAAAACAACAGGTTCGCAGTTTTTACCTAAATTGACATAAAAATTTACTACTTTTTACATAAAATAGTACACGAATTTGCACCAAAGAATAGTATTATGCTCTAGAAGCTACTGATGGGATAGCTGAATAAGTTCACTAACTAAGCCTGTCCATCCGGTTTGGTGTGAAGCTCCTAATCCTCTGCCCGATTCACCGTGGAAATACTCGTAAAACAATAAATTGTTGTGAAAGTGAGGATCTTGAAATTTATCATTATCCCCGGTAAATGCTCGTTGGCCATTCTTCTGTTCAGTGAATATAGAAATTAACCGTTCAGATATTTTTTGAGCAATATGATCCAACGTCAAAAATTTACCTGAGCCGGTAGGAAACTCCACTTTAAGTGTATTGCCGTAGTACTTATGAAACTTATGAAGCGATTCAATAATTAAGAAGTTAATTGGAAACCAGATCGGCCCGCGCCAATTGGAGTTTCCTCCAAACATACCTGAATCTGACTCTCCCGGTAGATACGAAACCTTGTAAGAATGATTACCTATTCGGTATTCGTAAGGGTTTTTTTCATGGTATTTAGACATGGCCCGAATACCATAATCCGATAAAAACTCTAGCTCGGATAGCATACGTCGCAAAATGCACTTCAGGCGATGTACCCGTACTAGTGAGAGCATCCGGGTTTCGCCCCGACCTGGTTCGTACCAGCGCGAAATGAGAGCCGCTTGCTCCGGACGATTTTCTAGTACCCACTGTAACCGACGAGTAAAATCAGGCAGGTTTTTGTATAGTTCGGGGTTGAGTACTTCTACGGCGAACAGCGGAATAATTCCCACAATCGAGCGAACCTTAAGCAAATGCCCCGGTTGACCGGACGGGTGCACTACATCGTAGTAAAACTCGTCAATGTTATCCCAAAGGTCTACGTTCTCCTTACCAATGTTGAACATGGATGAAGCAATAGCCAGAAAATGCTCAAAGAACTTAGAGGCCATCTCTTGGTAGTAAGGTCGGGTTTGAGCAATTTCCAGAGCCATCCGCAGCATATTTAACGAGTACATTGCCATCCAGGCGGTGGCGTCGGCTTGCTCTAAATATCCACCGTTGGGCACGTTGTGACTCCGGTCAAATACACCAATATTATCTAATCCTAGAAAACCACCTTCAAAGAGATTATTACCACTAGAGTCTTTTTGGTTAACCCACCAGGTGAAGTTCATCAGTAGCTTATGAAACACTTTCGCCAGAAACTCAATATCCCCCTCACCTTTCGTTTCTTTATCAATCGAGTATACTTGCCAGGCCCCCCAAGCGTGTACCGGAGGGTTTACGTCGCTGAAGTTCCATTCGTACGCGGGGATCTGCCCGTTGGGGTGCATGTAGTACTCTCGCAGCATCAGCAGTAGCTGCCGTTTGGCAAATTCCGGATCGAGCCGAGCTAAGGGCACACAGTGGAAAGCTAGATCCCAGGCCGCGTACCAAGGGTACTCCCACTTATCGGGCATAGAAATAATGTTCCGGTTTACCAAGTGTCGCCACGAAGCGTTACGCCCTTTTTTACGATCTGCCGGTAACTTAGGAGTAGCAGGGTCACCCTTGATCCACTTGTTTATATCGTAGTAGTAAAACTGTTTGCTCCAGAGCATTCCGGCGTAGGACTGCCGCTGAATACGTCGCTGATCTTCGTCTTGAATATTTTTCTGTAAGTGCTGGTAAAACAGATCGGCTTCTTGCTGGCGTTGTTCAACTATCTCTTCCCAATTTTCAGTCCGGTCAGCCTGGGGGGTAAACCGGATTTTTACCGACCAACTTTCCCCCGCCGGAATCTCGTGATGGTAATGAAGTGCCGCCTTGGTTCCTACTAGTTCTGGATTTACAGCCGATTTTTCACCATTCACTACGTAGCGATGCACCGCATCTTTTGGAAACGGAGTGGTTGATTCTCGGGAGAAACGTAGGCCATTGGTTTCATTTTCGCAAAACAGCGGCGTAGGTTCCCCTTCGTAGCGAATAAAGTAGTCGGGTTGATTTCGGTAGGTAACTTTTACTTCACCTTCAGCTTCCTTGTGTAGGTTGGGTCTGTAGTCGTCGTAGCCCCAGCTCCAAGTATTACGAAACCAGCAGGAAGGTAGAATATGGATAGGGGCAGCTTGCTTAGCTCGGTTCCAAACCGTCACTTTCATAACAAAATCATTCTCCTCCGCTTTGGCGTACTCTACGTACACATCAAAGTACTCATCATCGTTAAACACGCCGGTGTCGACCAGTTCGTGTTCCAATTGTTGCTTGTTTCGCCTACGGTTTTCGCTTACTATTTCCTGATAGGGAAACGCCTGCTGCGGATACTTGTAAAGCATCTTCATGTAGGAGTGCGAAGGAGTGCCATCCAAATAGTAGTACAGTTCCTTTACATCTTCACCGTGGTTTCCTTCCGGATTACTCAGCCCGAACAATCGCTCCTTTAGAATAGGATCCTGCCCGTTCCAAAGAGCTAGTCCAAAACAAATTAATTGCTTATTATCCGAAAAACCCGCAATGCCATCTTCGCCCCAACGGTAGGCATAACTACGCGATACATCGTGCGAAACATGCCCCCAGGCATCGCCATTAGTGCTATAATCTTCCCGCACGGTGCCCCACTGTCGCTCCGACAGGTACGGGCCAAAGCGTTTCCACCCTACGTTACGTTCCGTAAGCTGCTTTACTCGTTCTAGTTCGGGATTATTATTTTGCTGCGTTTTGGCCATGAGAATTGTTTTAGATTGTTGCTAAATAAAAGAGCCCACGGGAGAAACCCATATGCTTTACGAAAATTTTACAAAAAATATAGAGATTCAAAGGTTTATAGTACTTTGCTAGTAGCAACCTACTCTTACTATTATGCGCTATCCGTTATTATTATTTTTACTTTGCTTCATTCAATCTACCATCTTGGCACAACAGCTATCGGTGCAAGGCAATCAATTCTTATTAGACGGTAAAGAATTTGATATGTGGGGTATCCGGGTGGCCAGTGCCAGCCAAACCGATAGCTTAACGGAACAACTTATTGCTAATTTGGATGACTATAAAAGATACGGTGTTAATACCGTTAGCGTCTACTTACAAGGTTCCAGCGGAGGCTTTAGTGATCCCTTCCGCAATGAGGGGAAAGCACTAGATGAAAGACACACCCGCAGATTAAAACAAATTACTGAGGCTTGTCAACAGCGAGATATGGTGGTTGTAGTAGGAATCTTCTATCAGCGAGTGATTGATAACCGAAACGATACTCGTAAATTAAATTCCCGGGAGGCCATCTTTCAGGCCGTAGAAACCACGGTAAAAATTCTAGAACCCTACGAGAATATTATTATTAATATCGCCAACGAACAAAACTCCTCTATCTATCGCAATTTTGCGCCTTTCCGATTTAATGAACCCCAAAACATTATTGACCTATGCCAACACGTGAAAAAGCTTGATCCTAACCGACTGGTAGGTGGCGGCGGATATCACGATAGCTCCAACGTAGTGATTGGAAAGTCGGAGTGGGTAGATGTGCTCTTGTTTGATACCTTCTCCGGTGATATTGAAGCGGGGCAGGATAGCGGTTGGCATTACGACTATTTTCGCGAGAGCGGCGTACCGGACAAGCCAATGGTTAACGTAGAACTATTCGGTGGTTGGACCAAGCAATTCGTACCTCCCGGCGTGTATACCCCAACGGGTAAAAAGATTCATCTACAGGAAATTGAAGCTGCCAAAAAACAACCGGGTCTGTACGTACATCTTCATTCTAACCCCTGGTGCCAGGGGCCAGCTGATGGTTATCCGGTACGCTACCATCTGGGTGGTGACGGAACTGCTGAGGACCCGGGTATCCGCTGGTGGTTTGAGGCGGTACGTTCAGCCAATAAACCTTGAGCAGAAGAATAAAGTAAAAATACGTAAGTTTGCTACTACCCTAAACTATTAAAATACCGGATACAATGTCCTACCTATTTATGAAACGAACAGCTAGTTATTTACTATTTCTGGTTCTTATCGGCTGCACTAGCGAACCAAAATCAGAAAGCAAGGTGGAAACATCTGACAGCACCACTACCGAAACCCCTTCCTATGAGGCCATATCGATGTTGGGCGATACGCTCTACGCGATGGACTTGTCACCCGAACGGCAGGCTCAGTACGACTCGGCATTGCAAGCGGCTCAACAAAAGTACCAGCAGCAGCCCGACAGCGTAGATCAGTTGGTGTGGGTAGGAAGGCGATTAGGCTACCTCTCTCGCTACCAAGAGTCAATCAATACCTTTACCGAAGGTATTCAGAAATTTCCTAATTCACCGGAACTGTACCGCCACCGGGGGCACCGCTACATTACTACCCGGCAATTTGACAAAGCGGTAGCTGATCTACAAAAAAGCGCGGAACTACTGGAGAACCAACCTATTATTATTGAACCCGACGGCATCCCGATTCCGGTACCACCGCAGCAGGAACCAACTACATTGCAGTTTAATGTGTACTACCACCTCGGATTAGCACACTACCTGAACGGAGAATACGGTAAAGCGGCAGAATCGTATCAAAGGTGCCTAGAATTTTGCGATGACGACGACGAAGTAGTCGCTACGGTGGACTGGCTCTATATGACCTACCGACGGCTAGGCGAAGACGAAGTAGCTGAGCGATTGTTAGCCGATGTGGAGCAGGAAATGAACATTGTAGCAAATGATGGTTACTTTGAAAGACTGCTGATGTACAAAGGAGTGATGGAACCAGATTCGCTACTCCAAATACCCGAAACCGCTTCACCAGACGATCGGGCGTTACAATTAGCCACTAAAGGCTACGGTGTAGCGAATTATTATCTGAGTCAGGGCGATAGCACTTCAGGAACCAAAATGATGGAAGATATTGTCGACGGACGCTACTGGGCCGCTTTCGGCTACATCGCCGCCGAGGCTGACTTAGCCCGGTTGAAAGATGCGGAGTAAGACTGAGTATTTAGACTAAGAGTTCTTTCGCTAAGATCAGCGTACCTATTCCCAGTACTAGCCATCCAAAAAAGCACCGCAGGGTTTGGTTAGAAACGTTTACTGCCAGATGAGTTCCTACTACGATACCCACAATGGCTAGCACAGTGACGGAAAATAGAAAATACCAGTTAATTTGGTAATTAATAACATCGCCCATGAACCCGAAGAGCGAATTGACTGTGATAATCAATAGCGTAGTACCTACTGCGGTTTTAAAGCCCATTTTGGCGAAGTAGACCAGCGCCGGAATAATGAGAAAGCCACCGCCTGCCCCTACTAGTCCGGTTAAAACTCCGGTAAGTGCTCCGACCCCCATCAAGTAAGGACCGGAATATTCTTGCTCGGATTGAGATTCTTTTCGCTTCCTTATCAACGTTAGAGAGGCTAAAATCATCAGTACTGCAAACAATCCTATAATCAAAAACCGTTTGGTAATTATGATGCTTTCGGTTTGAAGGATGACTTCGGGGATGGCAGGTATCAGCCATTTGCGGGTAGAGAAAATTGTGATGAGTGAGGGTAACCCAAATGTAATTCCAACCCGTAGGTTCACCATTTGTACGTTAAGCTTCAGAAAAGTACCCACTAGGCTGGTAGTGCCTACGATGAACAGCGAATAGGCTGAAGCCATCACGGCATCAATAGAAAACAGGTAGACCAGGATAGGAACAGACAGAATAGAGCCACCTCCACCCAACGTTCCCAGTACCAAGCCGACGAAGAACAGTGATATATAGCCTACTACTTCCATTATTCTCTAGCAGCTATAATGGGTGGAAAAGGACCGTACTTATGTTGTTCTTCGGTGAAATTATCAGCGTATGGACCAAATGGGTGATCTACTGGTTTCTTAGTAATATTCGGCCAATCGGCTATTAGGTCTTTCTCTGGTCGGGGCATAGAATTTACGTAAGCGGCTACATCCCAGGCTTCTTCATCCGTCAGAAAAGGGTTTTCAAAGGTAACCCCGTAGGGCATATTGGCTTTTACGTAGGAAGCAAACTTTGATAGGCGATATAATCCTGCGCCATAGTTATAGCTGTCGTCGCCGTAAAGTGGAGGGTAGATCCATTCCAGTCCGCTTTCGGCTAGTTGACCCTCACCCTCCTCCCCGTGACAGCGGGCGCAGTAGCTATCGTACACTGATTTTCCTTTTATTGGGTCTGCGGGACGATCTAGGAAGGTAAGTTTCACCAACCCAAGACCAAGTAGCGTTTCGCCTTTTTCTACATCTTTTCCTACCCACTTCAGATAAGCTACCATTGCTTGCATTTCCCTACTATCGGGTTCGAGGGGTTGACCATTTAAGCTCCGTTCAAAACAGCCATTTACTCGTTCTACAAATCCTTCTACCGTACCGGAGCGATTGCGTCGCTTAGGATAAGAAGATGCTACGCGGGCGTAGTTATTTCCGAAGGGTACGGTACCGGCTTTCAGATGACAGTTCTGGCAATTCAGGCCGTTGCTAATTTTCCGTACTTTTCCCTTTGGTCCCAGATAGACTGAAGTGTGGGCAATCAATTCCCGGCCGTAGCGAATCAGATCACCTCGTGAATCATTAGGAATAGCCGACGTATCAGGGGCCTGCCACCGCGCTTTTTTTTCCGAAGCACTATGGTTACTAGCCAAGGCTTTCAATTCCGATTCCTTCGTCTGAAATGACAGTAAACCCATCGCATCACTTAGGAATAAGGCAGTAGAACCTACTACGCAGATAATCAGCACCCAGACCAATTGAATCAGCCGCTTAACATATTGAATAAGTGATCTCTCAGACATTTTAGACAATTAACAAGGGTTGCCCCGCAATGTGCAGTTAACAGTTAGCAATGAACAGGTATAATGTACAAAGTGCTGTTAATTGTACATTGCACACTGCTAATTGCACATTGAATTAGTTGTGTGCTTCTTTAATGTAACCCCAGCCTTCGCCTTGCTTAGTAACGATTTCTAGAATGCCGTCAGGCACCGTGCCTACGCCAGGTAACAACTGAGACTTGTCTATCTGTCGGCGTTTCATGGTGGCTTCGCATACTTTGAAGGATACCTGGTCATTGCCTTTCAATTGGGTAATATCGTCGGCTACTGAAGATTCCTCTTCTAACACCATTGCAATGGCCCCACTGTAAACGACTACCTCAAATTCTGAGTCGGGATAAGCCTCACTCATCATTTTTACGTGCCGAACGGCAGACTGATGGGCTTTTTCATTACTACTGGTAACATCAAAAACGATTTTTACGGGTTGGTTTTGTGCCCAAGCCTGGATGGTAAAGGCAATTGGAAACAGAAGTATTACGTATTTTTTCATGAGATTGGATAGTTAGATTGATAATTAATTGGGATTAGGGTTTAGGTGTTGGGGATTAGAATTCCAAACCCTAACCCCCAATCCCTAAAATCTTAAAATTATCCTCCGGCGTAGATGTAAGCACAATCACGCTCCTGCGCCCGACCTAAGGCCCATACTCCAGAAGGAACAATCTGAATACCCGGTAATACTCCAGCTACCCAATCTTTCTTTACTTCTTCGGCCTTCAGTCCCATCGCTTGAGCCGCAAAGCCGCTGAATACACTTAAAGCTAGGTCGCAAACGCAATACATAGCACCACGGTTTAGCTGAGTTTTAATACCATTGACGCCAGGCACCGGAAAATCGCCTTCTTTGGGTTCATAGTAGAGGTTTCGTTGGGAAGTCACTTGGGTAGAATTATCGGTTACTTTGAACATTTCACCAAAATTGTACTTCTTCCACAGTTCATTTTTCATTGCAAACGGAATCGCATTGTGGCGTAATACTACCATCGCCGTCAAATCTTCATCAGCTGTACCAGTCTGGTTGTTAGAAAGCATAAATGCCCACGACCATAAGACCGGAAAACCTGCGTGTGGTTCAGGAGCATCGTAGACCACTCGGTGCTTGCCTTTCACGTTTTCAAACCAGGCTTCGGCTTCACCGACGGTTTTTGCGGAAGGAGCCAAATTCGCGCTTGCTTCTTCTAAAGCCGGAACTGCTAAGCTCGTTGCTCCGGCAGTGGCTACCAGCTTGCCCATAAAATTTCTTCGAGAACTGAGACTGGATGAATTTAGGTTTTGAAAATCCATGTGTGTATGATTATAGTTTAAGAAAATGTAATTACAAATTGTTATCATCGGAAAAATCTGCTTAGAGCACTGAGATTAAACTCCACTGAATCTCCCTCCCACGAATACTTAATAGTGTACTGATCTACCCTTTGAGCTAGTAGAGGATTGTTGAGTTGTTCCTGACAAACTTTCGTCACTAAGGTCTCCGTGCGATAAGCCTCCTTTTCCCAGGGCGAGAATCGCTGCTTGGCACCAATGAAATGGTTGCGGAACGTCTTACCCATCCATCTTACTCTATGATTATCCAAGAGTTCTAATTCACCTTTTACATATTGCTTTACATGAATCATCTCGTGGGCGAGCACTTCATTTCTTTCTTTCTCTGACAATCCGTCAGCAATTCGCACTCTAATAATCTGGTAAGGAAACGATTTTACAGGCTGAGCGCAATAAGTCATTCCCTTTGTATTCTTAGGCATTCGTTTTGAAATAGATAAAGCAATGAAAATATCTTCGGTATTATCAAAATATTGTAGATAGTGAGAAATCTGCTGGTAGACAGCCAGAGAATCTTCAGCGAGATAAGTCCTTACCACCGGCTTAGAGTTGGCTAGATTTATTCCAGAAAAACTGAGGGTTAGCATAAATAATAAGAAGCCTTGTTTTCATAGCTAGAGTATCGTTTTTAATAGCAAAAGTATTACCTTCTAAATTTCTCCTACAGTACCCATTACTGCACCCGCTGACGCTCAGTATCTGACCCAGACTTGATATTAACTTTCTTTAGTTTTTTGTTGCCTAATGTTCTCGAGTAACTTATCGTTACTCCTCGCAGCCCCCAATTATATACTATAGACGTTTGGATATTAGACTCAGGGGCATCGGTTGACAACCTCCAGAAGTTGGTATTGAATAAGTCCGTCCCAACCAGACTTAGCATTCCTCTATCACCTTTCAGTTGTTTCTTTAGGCCAACATCTAATCGGCCCATTGGCGCAAGCCGTAGCAGTCCCATAGGAGAAGCGGACTGATAATACCCGGTAATTTCTAGTGAATAATCTCGAGGTAACTGAAATGAGTTAGTACCATTGTAAGTGAAGGTCAGTATATCATCCCGCACATTCTCTACTAAGTGCTGGGTTTGAAGTTGGTATAAGTAGAGGGAAGCATCGTTCCGAAATTCCCACCAGCGTACAATGGTAATCGGTAATGTGCTATGGATACCAAAAGATTGTAAATACTTCAGGTTTTGTGAGCGTTGTATCTGCATGTTGGTAGCTACATCAAGTTCAGGCTGGAAGGGCACAATTTCATTCTGCGTATAGCTGTACTTCAGGGCAACCCACCATTGCTTTCGCTGGTAGCTTAGATCAAACCCGTCGCTTATGGCGGGCCGTAATGACAGATTTCCGCTCAGTGCCGTCGTTGGATTCACGAAAAACACAAAGGGTGCTAAATCATTATAGGTAGGCCGCGTAATCCTGCGACTATAGGCCAAGCCGAGTTTACTATCTTCTTGCATCTGGTAACTGATCGTAAGGCTCGGAAATAAATTACCAAATTCACGGTCTACTAAATTCGCCTCTTCCTCAGTACCTAAATGAGTATTGGTATACTCGTATCGCATCCCTCCCTGCATATCCCAATTAGTAGCGGGTTGCCACTTCGCTGAGCCATAAGCCGCCACTATTTTTTCATCTAGCGTTGAGGTACCCGTAAATTGTGGATCGATGATGGTAGTCCCTTTTAGCGTACGGGTGACACTCACAATATTGGTAAACCGAGATAGTGAGCCCTTCCCGCCCGCTTCTACTGAAAGTGTAGGGCTAATAGTATTTTCGTAGTCAAGGCTGCCTATCTTGAAGTGAATAGGCGTGCTTTTTTCTGATTGCAGAAACTCATTTTCTGATTGAGTGGACTCAATGTATGTGATTGAATTATCGTAGTCGGAAGGATTAATTTGATGATAATAAAGGTAGTCTACTGACAAATCGATCGTTTGTCGCTCATCCAGCTGATGGCGAATTCCTACGCTGGCCGTCGCACTGTTCCACCGATTGATACCATGCACTGCCACTGTGTTTACCACCGTTGAATCAGTACGAATCATATTGATATTGTTAATATTATCGTGGGTATCCCAGTATCTCCGATAGCCAGTAATGAGCAGATCGACCGACGTTTGATCATTAATATCATATTCTAGGCCCAAACGTAGATTTTGTACAGTAGTAATAGGGTTTCTACGATTGAAGCTTCGGTTTACCTCGATAAAATCCCCGTCGGTGATAAAGCGTTCAGTATTCCATCGATGCACAGTTCGATCGCTTAGTATTGAGTAGGTAAAGAAGGTATTGACTTGCTGGTTGCGATGATTGATATTAGCATTTAACCCCCAGGTTTCTGCCCCACTGTAACCTACAGTAGCTCCAATATTTCCGTTGGTACCTATATCTTCATTTTCTGTCGTCACCAGATGAATAATTCCGGCATTGCCTTCGGCATCGTACTTAGCGGGCGGAGTGGTGATTAACTCAATCTTTTCAATATTAGCCGCGCTCATTCCGTTCAGCATTTGCACTACCGCATCCGTGGGAAGACGGCTAATCTTTCCGTTAATCATGACCATCACCCCATTTTTCCCGTTCAGGGCGATACTGTTATTTTGGCGATTAACAATTACCCCCGGGCTTTTCTCCAGCACTTCCAGCACCGTACGACCGGCTGAAGTAATGCTGCTCTGCACATTCACTACCGTTCGGTCTACCTGTTTTTCAAATAATTGCTTTTGTCCTCTAACTAGCACTTCGTCTAATTCCTGTGTACTTTCAATTAATTGAAAGGTTCCAAGGTACTGTTCGGTAGTTGGGGTTACCGTAAGTCGTGACGAAACTGAGTGATACCCCACCGATGTAATATAGAGAATATAATCATCGGTCTGAGTTTCTATTAAGAATTCCCCTTTAGCATTAGAAATGGTTCCTTCGGCTAAGGTAGAGTCAGATGAGTACAGTAAAAGGATGTTAGCAAAAGAAATTGATTGCTGACTTTCATCCATCACCTGACCAGAAACACGTGTTTGGGCTTTTAAACAGTAACTGGAAACAATGAGAAGAATAAATGCTACTAGCCATCTGATTCGGCTCATTCGGAAGCTATTTTTTTGATCAGCGTACATGAAATTCATTTTTTAAGTTTTTACTTCTTGCCGATACCCATACCACCCCCAGTCGCTCTGGGAAGAGAGAGAATTTAGGATATGTACTTGTATATACTTTAGCAGGGTCGGTAGCCTATTCGCTACTTTCCCTTCCTACTATTGGTGTTCAGCCCCTTCAATAGTCACCGATATTTTTTTAAAGATGAAGGTCTGCTTCACATTAAGTTGTTTTAATGGTTAGTTGCCTATAACATTGTAAGAGCATGTCCAGTATCATTAATTGCGTTGATAGATTGCACTTTAGCCTTTATCTTGAACCCTCGTCTGCCGAACTAAATGCTTTTTGTCTTTATAATAGTTTACTTACCCTAACTCCGCCATCATTTTCCCTACATGCCCAAGTACTTCTTCAAGCTCTTGGGAAGGGCTGAAGTCGATCATCTTCAGGTTTTCCTCAACAATAGCCGTGTGGCCGGGCGGCATATAAAAGACATCACCGGCTCGGAGTACTTCTTCTGAACCATCGTCATAGATCACTCGCATAGTTCCTTCCACAATATAGCCCCAATGCGGACAGTGGCAACTGTCATTCTGTAGGCCTTTCAACAGTGGTGTAAAATCAGTACCCGCCGGAAGCTCATTGTAGGCTACCGTCATGCCCCCGTACCCCGCAAGGTTGCGCATAATAGTACCGTCATTTTGCATCGCTACCGGAATGTCTTCTTGGTTGATTTTCATGAGTTTTAGGTTGGTTAGATTCACTATTAGTGATTTATTACGGAAAGATAATCCTAACACCACTTATTCTTACTGTACAGATCGGACATTATTTGAAAGATGAAGGTACCGTAAGATAGTGTTCGTTTAAGCCATTGCGATGTTGGTCAAGCTGGGAAGGGGTAAACGATACTTTATTCCGAAAGTCGCGTGATAGGTGAGCAACGTCGTAGTACCCGGCATCGTAGGCGATCTCTTCTAAGCTATCCTGGGGATTGCCCATCAGTAATTCCATCACGTGTTGCAACTGCCAGATTTTGGCGTAGGCCTGAGGAGATAGACCAACCTTGAGTAGAAATTGCCGACGGAGCGTACGCTCGCTCATACAGTATTCTTGACTTAATTCAGCTACCGCCACTCGCCCCCTCTGTTCAATGATCGTATTCACAGCGTGGTAAATAGGGTCGTTACGGTAGGTTGATTTGTCGGGTAGAATTTTTTCAAAAAACTGCTGGAAAAACGCATTGTCAAAGGGGTGCAGTAGTAAGTCCGCTTCCAGCTCTCGGAGCAGTCTGCCTTCTCTATCCAGCACTTCGCTCAGTAGTAGTTGGCGGTTGGTAAGTTCAGATAGTGGAACCTTGAGTAGGTGATACCCAATCACCGGATGCACCTTCACGGCGTAGCCGCCACCCGTTCCACTTTGCTGAATAGCCAAAGACCCCTCCGAAAACAAACCATTAATGTAGAAGCGGTTAAGTAAACTCGGGGATTGATGGTAATTAAGAAAGCGTTGAACAAAAGTATCGCCGCTCATCACGTACAGCACCAGATAGCCAATCCGAGGAAAGGTAATTTCTAACGTTCCGGGTACGGAAATATCCAGTTCGGAGTACATAAAGGTATAATCCCGGATGAGTTTTACCCGTTGACTGCCCTGAAAACTAAGGCTGGTTGGCGGAGATTCTTCCATGGTTGGTTTCATAATGATGATTGTGTTGCCGTAGTTAAACGACCGATTGTTTCTTGTAAAATTAAAAAAACCGTGGGTTGAGTGGTATTGACAGTGTGTCAGTTTCTTTCAATTTTACGCTAAAGGCTTTAAACTATGTTGCAAAAGTGGCCTACTGCAGCGAATAAGCGGGAAATCCGATAGCTTTTGCCAATTGCTGAAACTCCGGCTCAGCGTGAAGATTGTAAAACTGAGGTTCGCTAATCAGCCAGGGCATTTCCATTTCGTGTTCAGCGTAGGCTGCTTGCAGCCATTGTAATGCTGCTGGTTTTTCGCCTAAGGCGGCATAAACCACGGCGATAAAAAAACGGATTGAACCGGCATCATTGACAGAAATTTTTGCTTTCAGTTCTTCTATAAGTTCCAAGGCTTTTTTCCGCTCGCCTGAGTGGGCATACGTAGCACCCATCCAGCCCAGCATGCGGGGATACCTGACCCCTTCTAATGCTACTGCCTTTTGGAATAATGAGATGGCTTTTTGATAGTTTCCAGTGTTTAACATTAGAAAGCCATAGTTGTCAATGGTGAGGTAGTCATTAAATAACCTCATGCGTGACTGGGCTATATCTTCCGCCTCATCGTATTGTTCCAGGTAGTAGAGAGATACCGCCATCTTGCTGTTAGGATAAAATGGATTGGTCTCATTTAATCTCTGGGCGATGGTAAGTGCTTCCTCGTGTCTTGCTGAGAATTGCAAAAGATCAGCATATAAAAACAATGCATCTGGATTGTTATTGACAATAGCCTTTTTATATTCTTGCTCAGCACCTTCAAAATCCCAATGATTGAAAAGTAAATAATATCCCATCCAGTAATGCGCCTCGGTGAGGTCCGGATCAAGTGCCAGAGCTTTGTTAAGCAGGGGTTTAGCCAATGCCATACCATCCAATGCACTTAATTCAGCACCAAATATACTCGCCTTTAACATGTAATTTGCAGCTAATCCTGTATAAGCCAGCGCGAAACCAGTATCCAGGGTAATCGCCTGCTCATAGTATTCCATTCCACGCTGAATGCCAATCCTGGTGAACGTTTTGCTTTCATACCCACCTTTTAGATAGAGATCATAAGCTTCGACATTGTCTGTCATTTTCTGACCTAACACTGCTTTCTCTTCCGAGGATAATGTGGATTTTAAGGCCAGGGTTACATTTTTAGCAATCTCAGTCTGGGTTTTAAGAATTTTTTCCCATTCCCGATCATATTTCTCAGCCCAGATTTGCCGCCCACTGGAAGTTTCAATGAGCCGTACTTCAATCCTTATCGTATTCTCCTGTCGTTGGATGCTTCCTTCCAGCAGGTTGGCTACCTTTAATTCTTCTCCTATCTGCTGAGCGGACAGATCAGTTTCCCGGTAGCGATCGGTAGAAGTTAGGGAAATCACCTTCAGGTTACCTAGCTGAGACAAGTGCCGGTTGATGGCCTGTACCACTCCTTCGCTAAAGTACTCGTACTCCTGGTCTACATTCAGGTTCTTCAATGGCAGCACCGCTACCGACTGATCATTCGCTTTCGGAACCCCTTCGCTTTCCGGATCGGCTGATTGCCATTTAACCAATGAGAAAACAATGAGTAATCCCAACGCTACCAATCCGACTAGGGCCAGTAGCTTGGTAGGTAGTTTAAAGCGATGGGAATTGCCTTTCGTCTGAGGGTTAGGCATCGCATCAGTTTCAGTCGCCCTGAATTTCGCTTCTCCCGGCGGGTAGCCGTAGTGCTCGGTAAAGCAGGTACTAAAGTAGCTATGGCTCCCAAACCCAACCTTGAATGCGACTTCCGAAACCGTCATATCCTCCAGTTTCAGCAATTCCATACCTTTCTGTAATCGATATTCCCGAATGAACTGATTGGCCGATTGTCCGGTAGCCTTCTTCAGTTTGCGGTGCAGATGGGAACGGCTCATGTTCATCAGCCCAGCCAGTTCTTCTACGTTGAATTGTTCATTCTGAAGATTGGCTTCAATTTCTTCCTCTAACTTCTCTACCAGCTTTTGGTCAGTTGGGTTTTTCTGCAATCCGTTGGATGAATTATCTTTGGTTACCATCTCTATTCTTGGTCAATATTAGAAAACCCCACCTTATCCACTAACTCCCGAAAGGCAGGCTCTTCGTGCAAGGGATAAAACTGAGGTTCGCTAATCAGCCAGGGCATTTCCATTTCGTGTTGCTCATAAGCCGCTTGTAGCCAATGGAGTGCGGAAGTCTTGTCGTTCAGGGCGGTGTAGATGACAGCGATGAAGAAGCGGACCGAGCCAGCATCTGTTATTACTAGCCTAGCCTCTAGTTCATCAATAATTTCTTGGGCCGTTTCAGTTTGGCCAGATCGGGCATAGGCCGCTCCCATCCAGCCTAGCATGCGGGGATATCGAATCCCCTCGATATCCATCACCTGGTGGAATAATTCAATGGCTTTTAGGTATTTACTAGTATTGAGCATCAAGAAGCCGTAGCTATCCAATGTAAAGTAATTAGTGAACATTTTTGCCCGTGATTCGGCGAATGCAGTCGCCTCATCGTAATGCCCGGCGTAATAAAGGGATAGTATCATCCGACTATTAGGATAATAAGGAGCGGTTTTATCTAATTTACGCGACAAAAAGAGTGCTTCTTCGTGCCTTCGCGTAAAGTTTAGAAAGTCAGCGTATAGTGCCAGGGCTTCGGGATAGTTGGTCACCACCGCTTTCCGGTATTCTTGCTCGGCCCCTTCAAAGTCCCAATTATGGTAGAGTAGGTAAAAAGCATTGAAGGCACGGGCCTCAACCAGTGTCGGATCAAGGGCTATTGCCTGATCTAAAAAAGGCTTGGCCAAGCTTAACCCCTCCAGCGCACTTAATTCAGCACCGAAAATAGCAGCCCGGGCAATGTAGCTGATGGCCATCCCGGCGTGGGCCAACGCAAAATTAGAATCCAGGGCGAGTGCTCGTTGGAAATACTTCAGCGAACGATGATTGCCTTCCGTAGTATAGGTTTGGTGTTCATAAACACCCTTCAGATACAGATCATACGCCTCGGCATTGTCGGTCATGGTTTGGCTAAGCACCGCCTTTTCCTGGGGGGATAAGGTGGTTTTTAGGGCCAGGGCCACTTTTTCCGCGATCTCACTTTGTATCTTCAACAGGTCTTTGAGTTCGCGGTCGTAGTTTTCTGCCCATAGCTGATGCTCGGTCCGGGCATCGATCAATTGCACTTCGATCCGCACCGTGTTATCGTAGCGTTGGATACTGCCTTCCAAAAGATTGGACACCCCTAGCGTCGCTGCAATTTGTTTGGCAGACTGACCACTAGCTTTGTACCTTTCGGTAGATGTACGGGAGATCACTTTCAGATCGCCCATTTTGGACAAATCCCTACTGATCGCATTCATCACCCCTTCGCTCAGATACAAATTTTCTTCACCCAGGTTTAGGTTTCTAAAGGGCAAAATGGCAATAGACTTGTCGGAGGGTGTATTGATTACGTCCTGGCCATCGGAACCGTTTATCCACTGCTGATACAAAAAGAAGCTGATAAACAGCCCCAGAACAAGGAGGCCACCAATGACAATCTTGCCAATCCTTTGGGTTTTATGCTGCTTTTCGCCAGTCTGATGGTCCAGGGAACTGTCGAGTAGGGGAATTTCAAGTAATTTATTCCTGGCCTCCCCCGGCGGATAGCCGTAGTACTCGGTAAAACAGGTGGTAAAGTAGCTAGCACTATTAAACCCTACTGCGTAGGCCACTTCTGCAATGGGACAGTCATCCTGCTTTAGCAACTCCATTGCCCGATGAAGCCGATGTTCGCGGATAAACTGAGTAGCGGTTTGCCCGGAAGCTTGTTTTAGTTTGCGGTGCAGGTTCGAGCGGCTCATGTTCATCTGCTCAGCCAACGCCTCTACCCCGAACTGATCATTCTGCATATTAGCTTCCACCACTTCTGCCAGCTTTTGCAGAAACATAGGTTTTGTTTGCGTATCACCAAGGTGATCAGTTCTCGAACTCATTTTGGCAACTTTATTGAGAACAAGTTACGGAAATTTTAGCAGCTACAGCATTTCCAACGCAACATTCTCCAGCAATTCGTGACCACCCTCAAAAATAGTCAGTGATATATTCTGCCAGCTCTTCTGCAAATGCACTTTCCGATCACCGATAAGCTGATTGGTTACATTTCCTCGTTGCTGGGTTAGCAGCCGGATAATAGTTTTATCACTTACTAGTGCGGTTGAATCGGGCACTCTCGCATCGTGTAGTACTTTATTATAGAAATTAATCGATTGAGTGATCGGTACCGAACCGGTGTAGCCATCGTGCACTCCAGCGTACAGATGCAACGTGGCATTCTTACGTTGGCTCCAAGGCGTTTCCCAGTACAAGGGAGAACGGCGTTTGGCTTCATCGATGTTTAGCGTACTATCTTCAGAAGCAGTACAATCCAAAATATTCCGGGCGTAGCGAGAATTTCTAACTAACGATTCTTCGTACCAAGCAGCCAGATCGCTGATGGGTACGTAGGCATGGAAGCTGCGAATACGATGGCGAGATTTCATGTATGTAACCAGCGTAGCGTAACCGCCCCCACTGGCACCCAGCACAAAAATACTATCTGGGTTCACGGGTAGATTTTCCAACGTCCAGTCAATCGCTTGATCAATATCGGTAATCACTAGTTTGCTACCGCAGGCTTCAGGATGATTATTGGGGCCACGAAAATTGGGGTGAATATAGTTCCAGCCTTTGGCTTTGGTTTGGTTAGCCAGACTATTGTTGGTTTGAGTGTAGTTTCCGCTCCAGGTATGTAGCACAACCACCAGTGGTTGATTTGGCTTTTGAGCTTTCCAGTAGTAAAAAGCCTGCCATTTTTCGTCTACCGGCGATTGCACCGAATCTAGCTTAAAACCCTGCCAAGCATTTTGAGCGTATGCTGGAAGCAAAAGTCCCCACCCGAGTATTATCAGCCATAATTTCATTTTATAAATCTAATACATTTCTGCCACTCGCACGATCTCCTAGAAATCTAGCTTCTCATAAATTATTATTTCCTTGGCGAGTTGTTACTTTTGCAGCTATGAATCTGAAGGATACACTACATAGTAACCCCATATTTTCGCTGGTGGCGCAAACTGCTCATCAGATGCAACGGGAAACCTACGTAGTGGGTGGCTACGTACGCGATCTACTGTTAAAGCGCTCTTCTAAAGATATTGACTTTGTGTGCGTAGGTGATGGAATTTCTTTAGCAAAAAAAGTTGCCGAGAATCTGAAGACACAAGAGGGTCATACAACCGAGGTAGCGATATTCAAAAACTTTGGTACCGCCATGGTGAAGCGTGAAGATTATGAGCTAGAGTTCGTTGGGGCCCGCAAAGAATCGTACCAACGCGACTCTCGCAAACCTATCGTGGAGAACGGCACGTTACAGGACGATCAGAACCGGCGGGACTTCACCATTAATGCAATGGCTATTAGCCTGAACAATGATAGTTTCGGTGAATTGATCGATCCGTTTGATGGGGTGAAAGACCTCAAGCGCAAGATGATTAAGACCCCGCTTGATCCAGCGATCACGTTTTCAGATGATCCACTACGAATGATGCGGGCAGTTCGTTTCGCTTCTCAACTTGGGTTTGATATTGCCCCCAAAACTTTCGATGCGCTGATTGACCACGCCGAACGGCTTCAAATTGTGTCGCAGGAGCGAATTACTACCGAGCTAAATAAAATCATTTTATCTTCTCCGCCGTCCTACGGTTTTAAACTTTTATTTCACAGTCAGCTCCTTCACCAGTTTTTTCCCGAAATGGTAGCCCTCCAGGGAGTAGAGACTATTGAAGGTAAGTCGCACAAAGATAATTTTTATCATACACTGCAAGTGCTGGATAATGTAAGCCAGGTATCGGATGACTTGTGGTTGCGTTGGGCGGCTATCTTACACGATATTGCCAAACCTCCCACCAAACGGTTTCATCCCAAAGCGGGTTGGACGTTTCATGGTCATGAAGACCGGGGTGCCCGCATGGTGCCGCATATTTTCCGCAGGCTTAAACTGCCGTTGGACCAAAAGATGAAGTTTGTGCAAAAGCTGGTTCGGCTCCACCTTCGCCCTATTGCTCTGGTAAAGAAAGAAGTTACCGATTCGGCTATCCGTCGGTTGCTCTACGAAGCTGGAGATAGCATTGAGGCGTTGATGAAACTGTGCCGAGCCGATATTACCTCTAAAAACCACAGTCGGGTGAAACGGTACCTACAAAACTTTGATCGGGTGGAGCAAAAGATGCAATTAGTAGAAGAGAAAGATCATCTGCGAAACTTTCAACCCGTGATTACCGGCGAAGATATTATGACAACGTTTAATCTCAAACCTTCTCGCGTAGTGGGCGAAATTAAAAGCGCGCTACGAGAAGCGGTGCTAGACGGAAAAATTCGTAACGAGCGGGAAGAAGCCTACGCGTATATGCTAAAAATTGCTGATAAAAAGGGATTAACGCCGAAAAAATAAAGAAAGAATGGTGGTGACTTATCTACTCAAATTTCTATTTTTTTAACGAAGCCTTCCTGTCCCATTCATAAAACACTTTTCCTACTCGCGCAATGTGATCGCGTAACCCGTCGTGCTTCAGAGTACCAAGATTGATTACGTTGAAGCGGTAAGGCGTGGGTAGCTCTTCTAGTTCGGTCTTAATCTGGGCAATGAGGAAAAAGGCTTCGGTAGCATCATCTTCATTCACTACTAATGCCAAGTCAATATCCGAGGCCGGTTCTTGTGTGCCCATCGCTCGCGAACCGTAAATAATTACTTTTTCTACGGCAGATTGCTGCCGGAAGTAGTTTTGCAATAGTTGGTAGGTGGCATTCGGCAGTCCAAACTTCATACTTTTTCCTTTTTATTTTGCAAAAAGCTGTATACCTGAGCTAGCCCGTATTGATAGCGTTTGGTAATATGCTGCACGGCTTGCCGGGCTTTCTCTTCGCTGTAGGTATGCGCCATCAGGTTGCGGTCCATCATCATATCAATCCACTGTTGTCCGTCTTCAATAATTCGGTGAGCAAAGCCTTCTTTAATAATGTCGCGAGGCAGAGTCAACTTTTGAATACCGTTGTACGCCAGATAATCTTTTACTGTTTTCCAGCTCAGCTCGAAAGTAAACTCAAACGCCTGTACCAACGCCATTTGAATTAGATCATTTTTAGGTTCGGCTTCGTGAGCATCCACTGCCTTCCGAAAACGAGCGTAAGCTTTTTCGAGATTTTCTAGTCGTTGCAACCACCGTATATCTTGCTTACTCATTTTTTAGTTTACTGTTCAATGAGCACTTTTTAATTTGTTCTGTTTGCATCGCCTATTTCCGAGTTTATTACTTCTACCGAACGCAACGTATCTTTACTCAATCATGGCTTCTTCCCGAACCCGCTCTGCCACGGGCTGCATCCCAATGCTCGATTTAATACCACTGAGCAAACTTTGCCACCAGTAGCTAAAAACAGAGCGACTAGGATCACGTTTGTGCTCCACCTCCCCTACTCGGAAAAAAACCGCCTTAGGGTTATCTGCTTTCACCACAAAGGCATTGGCAATTAGCGAACCGACCCGCTCATCCAACCCGGGGCGGCCTTTGTCTTTATCAACCAGCAATATGTTCAGATCATTATAATTGAATCGTAACTCACCTAGTGCCTGATCGCGATTACCTTGCATATAAAAGCGCATACTATTGGCTTGTCCTTCCCGAATATGAACAAAGGCTGAGTGTTCTAATATGGGATTAATAGCTTTCAGATCCATGGAATCTAACAATCCGTTTACGGTAAAGCTCATTTCCTGATCGGCCATCGGAAATTTAAAGACAACCCTTAGGTTGCCCTGTCCCATTACTTGGGTTTCGGCGGTCATGGTGAAAACTACACTGTCCTTCAACCGATCCGGATGATTTGTTGCATTGGTCAGAAGGGCACTGAACTGCTCAAACGTAATAATTCCGTCCTGATTGGAATCAGGTACGCGTTCAGCATAATTAATAAATCCGTTAGTTACTTGAATGGTGTCTAGCGTTAGTAAAAAACCCAGATCAAGCAGCATTTCCTGATGCATAGGCAAGGTTCGGCTATCGTTGCGAGGCACTCGAGCATCCTTAAATGCGTCAATCTGCATATTATCTAACACTAAAGAATGAGCATGAAAATGGCGTTGCTTGATTAACTCTTCAAAATCAATATCTCTTAGACGAATAGTTTCAATCTGAGTGGCTACCCGAGTCTTCTGAAAGGGAAAAGCATCTTTGTAGAGATAACGAGGTACACGGGGTTCCAGCGTAAATCCACTAATTTTAATTTCGGGGTTCTTCGTAGATAGACTAATCTGTTCGGCTTTTGCGGTGTATAATGTATCGCTAAGTGCTAATTGGTAGTCATGAATGCGAACAAGTAAATCATCGGCTAAGAGTAATTTCTGGGTAATATTCTGATCAGAAAGCGAAGGTTCTGTAATGAACTGGTGATACGTCAGACTGTCAATTTGCACTCCAATTAAGCTGAGATCAATACGTTCTGCTCCAAACGCAGGCCGGTCATCATATTGATTTTGATAGACGTTTACCGTACCATTGGTAAAGTTGATATTATCAATATTGTAAGCTTCGAGATAGGGAGAGCTGATCTCCGACCAAGCGGGTAATGAGCTGCTACTTGCCAATGAGTCGCTACCGAATTGGTAAACTTCAATAGCCGGATTCATAATATTGACTCGCTCTATATCTAGTTCGGACTGATTGAACATTCTCTCCACATCAAAATCAACAATCTGCAATGAAGGAGTAGATAGTGAAACTAAATTCCGCTGCGGATAATTAGTCAGGGTGTTTGCTGAAAAACCGTAGGGTTTTATGTCTAAATTGACTACTGATGTTCTTTCATCCTGATTGGATAATACGATTTCTTTCGCTTGAATACTCTGATAGGCCTTAGGCAGACGTAACAGGTAATTACTAATGTGGATATCAAAATCAACTTTATCGGCGAAAAGCATCTTAGCCTGTTGCTGCTGACTTACTGAATCTATCGCTAACTGATAGGCACTTAACGTTAATGTATCAGCCTGAATATGGTGCAGCGTATCCGAATCAGTTTGCAAGTAGGAGAACCTTCCTTCCTCTACCGAAAGCTGGTTAACATAAATCCCTTTCGTTACCGATTTAATTTTAGGGTATATTCCAGCCTGTAGTATTCGTCCTGATTTATTTGAACGCTTGGCTTGTCCTTTCTTAGTTACAATAGATATATTGGGACGACGCACAATTACCTTCTCTACTTCCATTTCGTTTTCGGTGAAGTAGCGAAAAAAGTTCATGCGATGCAGAGCTAGTTGAGTTACTTCTAGATCAGTAGCATTATCCAGCGCATCTAGGCTATCCTCTACCAAAAGCAGGTTATCAATAGTGAGCTTATCTGAGTAGGAAGAGTATAAAAAGCGTTCGGCGGTAAAATACTCTTCTTCATCATCTACCGGTAAACTAAAATTGAAGCTACCCATCGCTATCCGTGCTTCTCGGGCGTAGAAGGGGCGTTCAGGTATTACGGTGGTTACTTTATCTAAGAGGAAATCAATAATACTTATATCTAACGAAGTAGTTGAAAATCGGACTTCAGGAGTATCGTTATCCGATTGAAGGGTAATATCTGCTTGCTGAATTTCCAACTTATTAACCGCTAGTTGATCAAGGTAGGGCGCTACTTGCAGATATAGTTCAGGCATAGAAAAATCGCTTTTCCGATCTTTTCGGCCCGATCCTACTTTCAATTTAATAGTAGGTGATATAAGTGAAATCTGATCTAGGTTGGCGACTTGAAGGTTGTATAATTCGCCAAAATTAATACCCTCAATGGCAAAATAGGGTATCTCCATTTGTTCCATCTGACTGGGCGAAAATCGGGTTGCCGATTGATTAGGCCAGAACTTTACTTTTTGCACGTAACCTTTAGCCGTAAGCGTTGATAAAGATACCTCTTCTGCCTCCAGCCAACCTCCCGACACGGCACTAGTACGATTATAGGGAAACTGAAACCAGCTTCCTTCCAGCATCATATCTACTTCATCGGCAAATACAGCTACCCGGTCGGAATATCGTAGCACGTCGTCAATAGCAATGAGAGGGTGGGCCTCGTTGCCAATACTTACATTTTCGTAGTAACCTTGAAAATTATCTACGTTCGCTATTTTGATAAAATCATCTTTCTGATTGTTTAGCTTCATAATCTCAATGTGGCCACTGTCTAGGTTCAGGGTTTTTACTAGCATCTGCTCTAGCCAGGCATCGGTACGGTTGGGAGCCACCACCGGATACAGATTGAGACGGGCGTGACTCCAATTGTAGAAAATCTGCTTGATGGTAATATCCGAGGTTTCGGTAGCGGCTGGTGCTCTTTGCCGAGGTAGATTTCCGAAGGGCGTATCGGAGAAATTGGCGATTGCCACTTTGGGTTGGCTTACTCGGATGCTATCAATATCGGCAAATTTGGTGAAAGACAGATTCTCCAGATCAATACCGAAAATTTTCACTTGGGAAGTCCGAATGTCGTACCCTAATTGGGGAGGCTGAGAGTCAGTTAAGAAAAGGGCTAATGAGTCTACTCGAGGTTGTACTCGCGCCGAATCAAAAATCAGATTGCAAGCATAACGAGCCTGTCGGTTGGTTTGAATATTAAACTGATCTACGGTAAAATAGTGCTGAAAATCGGCAAACCAGATGCGAATATCACTCCCCTGCCCCTCAATACTATCCATCGGTAACACATAGCTCAGCGAATCTACTTTTCTCTGATTCACCGTAGAGTCAAGTTGAAAGTCATTAAAAGATAGCGAATACTGAGGCACATCTAACCACGAAACCGTATCAGTATCTACTTTAAAGAGCTGCATTTGCCCATTGGTAAGGATAAACTCGTTAATACCAATTCGCTTCCACTGATTACTGATAAGGGAATATAACGTATCGGGGCGCAGCTTCGATAAATGTGAAAATGATCGTTCAGGTCTCTTTTCCAAAGAATCTTTTGCTCGCGAATAACCTTTTACTCGGGGAAATTTCAACAATAG
Source organism: Tunicatimonas sp. (assembly GCF_049647865.1). NCBI lineage: Bacteria > Pseudomonadati > Bacteroidota > Cytophagia > Cytophagales > Catalimonadaceae > Tunicatimonas > Tunicatimonas sp. Next base: position 31,524 of record NZ_JBARYM010000450.1, read on the forward strand.
CGTATCCACCGAAATTGTCTTTTTGCGGTAGATTTCCAATATGTCTACATTAGTTACCTCCAACAATGGAACTGCTATTGAATACCACTGGGCAGAATCTTGCGCTCGCAATGGCGTAAGTTCCAGCTCATGAAACGAGAGTGCTTGGTTCTGGGTAGAAAACGCTAAGGTATCCGCAACTACCGCGTAGCTACTATCGGGCAGTACGAAGCGGTAGTCACCCAGCTTCACTTGAATATTTTTGGTAAATAGTAAGCGATCTTTCTCTTGAAGGGCTGAAGAATCGATAAGAAAATTTTGTAGCACAATAGTTACTCGCTGGACAAACCAGTCACTTTGGCGGATAGAAAGCGTATCAATGCGCGTAATAGGGTCTTTCTGCTTATCCAAAAAAAATGACGCATCAGCAATTTCCAATTTATTAAAAGAAAATAGATCAACGTACTCTCGCACCATATTATACAC
>NZ_JBARYM010000451.1:0-2331 GCF_049647865.1 Tunicatimonas sp.
ATATCCCACTTGTTCCGGTGAAAGAAGGATGAAGTCAGCACCATGTACATTCTCTATAGTGCTTCGTACTTTTCTGCGTTGCTTAACATCGTATTCTATCTTAACTGGTGTAGAGCTAATGTCGGAGTAGGTACCATAAAACTTTCCCCTAGACATGCTTAAGTAGTGATACGGCTTCTCAATTGAGAAGCCGATAGCAACGTTAACGTTGTTGATGTCACGGATCATACGGCTATACTCACCGTAGTCGCGCGTAATTCGCACTTCGTTAACTCTGCTATGATTTACTTTCTTAAAGTCTTCTACTATCTTCTCGTCTGACTGTTGGGTCAAGTTTACAATGTCTTTTTCTACCTTCGCTGTCAACTGCTTAGTATTTTTAAGATAAGAGCGAAGTAGATCCATTTCGCCTTCAGCGTACTGGTAAGGAGTAGACTTCTCAACCTCATGCCAAATGATAGTTCCATACTCTCCTTCGTAGCGAGCGCAGCGTCCTGCTCTTTGAATAAAAGAAGGGGGTGGGCATAGATCGGTATGTATCACGTCACAAGTAATATCTATGCCCGCCTCCACTACTTGCGTAGCTATCAATATTGCGGGTTGATGAGCATTTTTACCGAAAGCATGCCGTACATCCAATTCTATTTCTTTTCGATGGTCAGGTAGTAATTCAGAGTGAAGTAAATACACTTCACAATTGGAGGGTAGCTCACCCTCATCCTTTGCTTGCCGGAGAAGAGTAGCAGTATCCTTCGCCCACTGGATTTGGTTACGAATAATTATTGTTTTGTTCCCCAGGGCAATGTCTTTCACTCTGGTGAAGCCTCGACCTTTCTTCAGCTTTTTCGAGTTATGAAACGGCCTTTCTCCTTGAATGAGTTCTACCCCACAATCGGTTCTACTCAACGTTTCTACCAAGAAATCTAGTATTACATTACTTAACGTAGCGGTCAGTATAATGCCATTGTGCTTGCTCCTTTGTAGGGAAAAAAGAGCGGTAGTCCAACTACGCGTTGCATCAAATAAATGAAACTCATCAAAAACCAAATGGCTAGCGTCTATAACCGCAGGAAGTATATTGCCTTGACGTAAGCTAACGCCAATCGGAATACCAAGAAACGCACTTAGTGATTGATCTAGCGTAGTAAAAACGCATTCTATAGGGTTGTCGAGATTATCCCCTTTATCCAAAAAAGCATGTTCTTTGCGAGCCCCGTGGTGAGCGGCGCATCTTCTAATTTTGAATTTATTAGCGTCGTCAACCAACGAGTCTACCAGAACTCGCAGAGGTAGAGAGTATAGAGCATGTTTTTGGCTTAATGCTGCTAGCACAGCAAAGGTTTTACCCCATCCAGTCGGAGCGTTTAATATCACATGCTTACCAGCACGAAAAGCTTCAAAAACTCTTCGTTGTCCATCTCTTTCGCTGCTGAAGTTAGCCGCTTTAAGGGCATCGTTGAAAGTTTCTACCATAGCTAAAAGATTAGATAAGTCCCCCAAATCCACTCCCCGTCAAATCACCCAACCCGACCAACCAGACAAACTGCACCGCTTCGGGAGTTCCGGCGACCCATACTGGGCATTCGCTTCCTTTGTGGTCGGTACCCTTAATCGTGACCTTGCGCGAGCGGGCACGATGATAACTGCGGTCGAAGCGTACCTGCACGTCGCGGTGCTCGGGGCCAAAGCCCGCTACCTCTAGTTTACGGCGTAACAAATGGGTAAGCACATCATCAGCCTGAGGATTACCCCATAATAGGTACTCGCGTGATCCGTCGGGTCGCGATTGCCGCGCCAGAATGGCCGAATGATCGGTGCGGAAGCGGTAAAAGTTACCAAAGGCCGGTGTCGCCAGTTCCTGCACCTGCGTTACGTGCATTCCGGCGAACAACGTCGGTTCTTTTAGGATGCCTTTCAAAAGTTGCTTAGCGATATTATCGTCATAAAAACTAATGTGCCAATGGCTACCAGCTGGGAAGCTCAGCTTACCGTGTTGACTCTTCGCCCCTGACAACCATCCGAAGCTGTACAGACTAATGCCATCGTGAATATTATTGGCACCAAGCCATTTGTGAAGTGCCCCCGTTAAGCAGTGTAAGTGATTAAAGGGAACTGGCTCGGTATTAGGGCTTAGATGTAGTTGTAGACGCATAGTACGGTAGTGGTTTTGATAACTACTTACATAAAGCGAATTTAGTAAGAAGAGGATGGTGACCGGACAAAACGTGTCCGAACCAAGAAAACGTTACATTCACTTTAGCATTAAGTGTATTTATATCAAATGGGAAAGATCATTTTTTACTTCCAATAATTATTTGATTTGCGTAATTG
>NZ_JBARYM010000452.1:0-4366 GCF_049647865.1 Tunicatimonas sp.
TAAGTGCATACTCTTAAGAGCAATATGATTAAGCTTTAGCCGCTTAGCTACCTTCAGTGCATCATCTAAAGAAAGTGAACGCAGTGTATAAGAAGCCAAACCTAAGGTGAGAGCTTGATCTACGTTATGCATAGGCACCGAGGCTGTATTCACAGCGGCTGTATCCACAGTGGCTGTATCCACCGCGGCCATAGAAGAGGTGATCGGTACTGTAGCGGCAGCCGTGCCTAGTCCAAGTAGCTTTAAAAAATCTTTTCGCGATACTGTAGTGCGTGGGTATTTCATTGTTAGGTTATTGATTAGGCAGTAAAATACAAGATTTCTAACTAAATCAGAACTTCAAGCAAAACGAACCCGAATCCTATTATGATAAATATTAATATAATGGTTCCTTTACCGCTCACAAGATTCTGTGCTTAACACATTGTGTGAGCCAAATTGCTAAAAGATATAAGTATACTTTAATATTTCTATTTCTTTTTAGCATTCTATAGGTTTTCTTAAGTAGGAAATACTACCTTTGCCCCCTTGAAATCTACCCTCGGCTCTAATCATTTTTAATTGTACTGACTACGTTGCTATTCGCCTCGGGATTCCTACCAACCTAACACCGTTTTCTTTTTACGATTATTACTCACGCAGTTAAGCTAAGCATAAACGGTTGCGCTCGTATTTATGAAGAAGTATTTTAACTTGTTTGACCTTTCTCAGAAGGTTGATTATAAAACTGAAATTTTATCAGGACTCACCGTTGCGTTGGCATTGGTGCCCGAAGCAGTTGCCTTTGCGCTCATTGCCGGGCTGAGTCCACTTACCGGACTCTACGCTGCCTTTGTAATGGGTCTAGTTACTTCAATTTTAGGGGGGCGACCGGGCATGATTTCGGGCGCAACCGGGGCGGTGGCAGTGGTTATTGTCGCTCTCGTTCAATCTCATGGACCGGAGTACATTTTTGCCTGCGTTATTTTAGCCGGACTGCTCCAAATGGCCGCAGGGTTCCTTCGTTTGGGCAAGCTAATGCGTTTAGTCCCGCACCCCGCCATCTTTGGCTTTGTCAATGGTCTGGCTATTGTCATCTTTATGAGTCAGCTCGTACAGTTTCAGGATGGTGACGGTGACTGGATGAGTGGCCGTGATCTCTACGTTTTTGGGGGTCTGGTTGCTTTGGCAATGCTAATTATTTGGGGACTACCTAAGCTGACTAAGGCTATTCCGGCAGCGCTGGTAGCTATTTTAGCTGTTTGGGGTATCGTAGTGGCGTTTGGTATTAAAACTACCTCGGTAGGTGATATGGCTGGCCCCGGGGGCATTGCGGGTGGATTCCCTCCTTTTCATATTCCGAATGTGCCCTTCACATTAGAAACGCTACGAATTATCTTTCCCTACGCAGCTATAGTAGCAGCGGTAGGGCTCATTGAAAGCCTCTTAACACTCAATATTATTGATGAGATTACCGAAACTCGCGGTCAAGGTAATCGAGAGGCGGTTGCTCAAGGGCTAGCTAATACTCTGTCGGGACTATTTAGTGGCATGGGCGGCTGTGCTATGATTGGCCAGAGCTTAATCAATATTTCTTCAGGAGCGCGAGCTCGCCTTTCGGGGATTGTTGCCTCGCTGCTATTACTCAGCTTCATTATGTTTGGTTCTAGTCTTATTGAATTAGTACCGATGGCCGCGCTGACCGGCCTAATGATTATGGTAGCCATTGGCACGTTTGAATGGGCTAGTTTACGCACTTTTAACAGAATGCCTGCTTCCGACATTTTCGTTATGATAACGGTAACCTTAGTAACCGTATTCTTGCACAATCTGGCCTTAGCCGTAGTTGTTGGAGTAATTATTTCTGCTCTGGCATTTGCTTGGGATAATGCCAAACGGATTCGGGCCCGTAAACACATTGACGAAGAAGGAGTAAAGCACTACGAAATCTACGGCCCACTGTTCTTCGGCTCCATAACTACCTTTAACTCCAAGTTTGATGTACTCAGTGATCCCAATGAAGTTGTAATTGATTTTGAAGAGAGCCGGGTGGTCGATATGTCAGCGATTGAAGCTTTAAATAAAATTACGGAGCGCTACCAGAAAGTGGGTAAAAAAGTCCACCTCAAACACCTTAGCCCCGATTGTAAAAAACTACTTCGGGATGCTGAAGAAATCATTGAGGTGAATGTACTGGAAGACCCCACCTATAAGTTGGCAGTAGATAAAGTTTGAGCTTAGCGTTTTGTTCCGTACTAGGTTCATATGAATAGTGTGCGGCATTTCGCCAATTTAGACTGTACCTAACGATTTGAATAGGTGCTGATGCGGGGCTTCAGCCAAACCATAGTACTTACACAATGTTAGCTGAAGTATCTTTTACTTTGAATTCCGCATTTCATTTTTTGCCCTTTCAATCTCTGCCTTTCTATCTTCTCTTCCCAAGTAAATAGTCAATGTATCTCCACTCTTAAATTCTTTACTCCACTTGTCAATCCAAGTACCATTTATAAAAGTCTTGCGATTATTTGGGTCAGGATAAACTGGTTCATCAAAGTCAACGGAAGTTGACTCAGATTTAATAATGTACTTCGTTTCTTCACTAGAGTCTTCAATTCTAATATGAAAAGGTTTATATCCTTTTTTGTCACCAATATTGTTGGGTCTTCAAAAGGCCTGATTTCTGAGAAGATTTCAAAAAGCCCCGCGCTGTCTGTCTTTTTTATGTCTCTAACCCTCTAACAAATTAACCGTAGCTCCTAATATTAGTACTCCTGTCTCTTTGTCGATAACTCTTCCTAATATTTTAACTGAGAATGAGCAACTTTGAAGTGAGAGTAGAAGAATGTAGGGAAAAAGAAATTTTATGGACATTTATCTTTTTTATATGTTCGTTAAGATACATCCTTCACACAAGTTATAGATTAGGGTTTACACTAGATTCGTTTCAAGCCTTACTGATTGTTCTTTAGTTCTTAATTCATTTTCATTGAAGTAGCTGTAAGCTTCCCTTAGTTAGGAACATTTGTAATTAGAGATTTCCAGTTGTAGCTGCTATCCTGTTGGAATGTGGGAAACTCGATGGAGAGTTTTCCATATTTCAACAGGAACTGCCGCGGTGTCATGTACTTCAGCGAGCTATGTGGTCGTTCGTTGTTATACATCCACATCCAAGCTGAGGACAGCTTCCGTGCTTGTGATAAGCTCTCAAAAGCATAGTTATCTAACACTTCTTGTCGGAAGGTGCGATTGAAACGCTCAACGTAGGCATTCTGCGTAGGCTTGCCTTTTTGAATAAACTTCAACACTATCCCCTTTTTCTCGCACCATTCAGCCAGTCTAGCAGCTATGAACTCTGGGCCATTGTCTACCCTGAGATTATCAGGCTTTCCCCGCCAAGCAATGAGTTTGTCTAGTTCCCGGATTACTCGTCTGCTACTGATGCTAGTGTCAATAGTCAGGTTCAGTGCCTCTCGGTTATAGTCATCAATCACGTTGAATGATCTAAACTTTCTGCCCTGCATCAATCCATCATGCATAAAGTCCATACTCCACGTTACGTTCGGAAAGATCGGCTGCAGTAGTGGTTCTTTCACCCTAGCTGGAAGCCTCTTTTTGTACTTGCGACGTAGGTTAAGCCTCATTTCCTTATACACCCGATAGACTCGTTTGTGGTTCCACTGATAATCCAAGTTTCTCAAACGATGGAACATCAGCCAGAACCCCCAGGTAGTGTTCACCGTCGCTAGCTCAGCCAAACGGTCGCGGATTTGATCATCGTCTTTCCGTTTAGGTCGGTAATAATAAACCGAAGTTGCCAGCAACAATAGTTTGCAGGCCTGCCGAATGCTAATCCGATGTGCCTTGTTCAAGTAGCTCACCAGATCGCGCTTCTCGCCAGGCCTAGGCGGCCCCGCCTCAGAGCTTTTTTGCGATCACATCCTTTAGAGCATCTCGTTGAAGACTCACATCAGCGTACATCTGTTTGAGCTTACGGTTCTCCTCTTCTAGTTCTCTAAGCTTCTTAAGTTGGTCGGGCGCCGAGCGCTGACATCCATGCCCCCGTACTTGTTTTTCCAATTGTAGAAGGTCTGCTGACTAATACCATACTCGCGGCAGAGATCTGGCAGTTTCCTGCCCTTCTCTTGTTCCGAGAGAATGCTGATGATCTGTGATTCGGTGTAGCGGGTCTTTTTCATGTTTTCCCAAGTTAAAAGTAAACGATTTATTTTCCAGTTTTAATCGTTCCTATTTTTAGGGAAGCTTACAACCCATCGCTCGGCGATCCGATCACTGACTTTCGCTTGGCACATCTCAAACATACAACCGTGATAGGCTTAGTTGGGACGGTTCGCCGCGCGATTATGTTTCAAATACAGAAGAATAA
>NZ_JBARYM010000453.1:0-1813 GCF_049647865.1 Tunicatimonas sp.
TGCGGTAGCACTGAGATCAATTGAATATTGTGGCTCAGCGGAGCGGAACGCAAATAAAAGGTTTTCACGTTGTTCGCTGGAATCACAAAAGGTTGATTAACAATATCATTCTCCCGTAAAGCAAAAGTTTTCACTTCCCGGCTAACGGGCTTCTTTGTAAAATAGAGCTTTACAGTAGACTGGTCGGTATCGGGCACACCGGAAGGCGCGTAATGAACGTTGAATATTAAGTCACTATTCTTTTTCAGTGGCTTACCAGTACCATCAGGAAAGACAATTGGTAAGTTACCCGGCACCCAGCCATACATAAATTCATCAGCCAATGGTGTCTTCTGAAACTCCTTAATCCGGGGATCGTACTCCGACATGCGGTCAATGCCCCGAATTTTGTTAGTCGTGTCGACCATAATACGGCTGTGGTGTACATAGCGGCGGTTGCCTGGCTCAAACTCAATTGCCTTCAGATACACATCTTTTTTCAAATTAGTTGGTACGCTAAAGAAACGGAAATCTTCAATACCCGTGTCGGAAATTTCGTAGGGTTGCGTCATAGGTAGTACTAAATCCGGCTCCATATCCAGATGCGGATTATTGGCGAAGGTAGGTGGAGGCGGTGCCTTTTGCGGATCACCTTGAGGTGCTCCATTTTCTACCCATACTTTAATTAAGTTGATTTCATGTGGCTTAAGCAGTCGTTCATTTTTGTACCGTTGAAAGGTAGGGTCAGCTTTCCAGGGGGGCATGTAGCGAGTTCCGGTCACGCGCTGAATAAAATCAGCTCGTTTGGCTACATCCTGGTAGGTAATTAAGGGGAAGGGGCCAATTCCACCCTTATGGTGACAGGGAGCACAATTGCGGTGAACAATATGCACCACATGATCATTAAAAGTAATCTGATTTTGGGCATAAGCATAGTTCATCAGACTGTAGCCTACTCCAAATAAAATAAAGCAAATCCAGCTTTTTATTGTTTTTTGTCTTAGCTCATTAAATACCATAAGATTGTTAGCATCACTATCGCACCTACTATCCAACATCCAGTCTCTCTATTTTTATCGTTCTTCTTTAATCGACTTGTATGTTCAGTAGCGCGCTGTTTTGGTAAAAAGAACCCCCGCCACGCATTTTCGGGTACCGAAAGAAGCCAAACCTCTTCACAATTATTACAGCGGTAACAAAACTGCGATTCAAAAATCAAATTAAAATCAGATTGGTAACTATCTATAATTGCCAGTTTATCTTGATCACACTTCTGCCAAATCTTGCTCTCGAACTCTTCGAAATCACGCTGATTGGCAAATTCATCCGTTGAGAGATCAAGACATTCTGTACACATAGCCTCAATTCTCGTTCAAATTTGCCCTGGTTCAATTTTTCCTTAGCCTTACCTATAACACGCCGAAAACAAAATAATAATTTCTATTTAACCGATTTTTTACTCTGTAAAGTGCGTTAATATCAAAAATAGGTAATTTTCAATAATCTTATGCGCTACACTGCAGCAGTATTCACCATTTTCCTAGGAGTAGCTCCTCTTTCAACCATTGTTGGACAAGTTATTCACTGGCCGCAGGACACCTTTCAGACAATTACTCAGCAGGACTTTACGCTGCAACAAATCCGCGGCCGATCAGCCACGGTAGTCTTATTTATGGACCCTGAGTGTCCGGTGACTCAAAAATATGGCGCAACGCTGCGTAAGCTTTATAGTGAGTGGCAAGATAAGAATGTAGCGGTGGTAGCGGTGTATCCGGTGGTAGGTATTGACAACGAGACTATTGCCGAGTTTGCCCAAGACTATCGCTACAATTTC
>NZ_JBARYM010000454.1:0-7729 GCF_049647865.1 Tunicatimonas sp.
CTTTCGTACGGTACAGGTAGGTGTATCGATTGCTGCCTTCAATTTATGAGAAATAGCATTGTACTAATTTTTCTGTTAGCTCTACTAACCCAATGTGACGGTGAATTTATTCCTGATCCACTTGATCCGCGTCTTCCCCGCTACTCGGAAGAGGGAAAAAATGCCGCGGGCTGCTTTATTGACGATGATATTTGGCGAGCAGTGAAGGTAGCCGAAGAGTTTACACTTACTTTTCCCGGTAACGGAGCCGAACAAGAGATGCGCTTATCAATTAATGATTCTACCATTCGAGTATTTATAGACGGAAACCTGATAGATAATTCTAATTCCAATACTAATATTGAGTTTGAAATAGATAACCGTCAAACGCAGTTCCAATCAACGGATGAGCTTCATCAACAGACATTTGTGCTGGATGGGGCACGAAATTTCGGTAGAGTTCGTGGTGATCACATCAACGAATTTACCGATTGTCGAGGAGCAGGTCAACTGATAATTCGCTACGCTCAGCCCGATCCAGACGCTGAAAACTACTACATCGTAGCGGGAACATTCTTTTTTACGACTGCTAGCGGTTCTTGTCAGCTTATTAAAGTAAAAAGCGGAAGGTTTGACTATCAGGTTAGAGCTATTGAAGATTGAAGAAAATGAAATATCAATTCCATTTTTACGCTGCTTCTGTATTGGTAATTACAGTATTATCGGGTTGTGAACAAGCTTTTGTCCCTGATCCTATCGACCCGCGTCTGCCAATCTACTCCGAAGAAGGTAAAAAGTCAGCAGGTTGTTTTGTCAATGATGATATATGGCGGTCAGACGGTGGTGGAGGTGTTTTTTCAGGTAACGATGATATTCTGTGGATTACTTTTCAAGAAGAAGATAGCACTGTTCATCTTACGATTTCCGGCGAGCTACAAAGTTATATTAATTCGCAAGGTGAATATCTTGGCGTTGGCTTTGCGCTTGATAGTCGCCAGCTAAGTGACAGTCAAGTTGAATCCATTAGTGACATACCTCAAAAAGCGTTTGTACTAGATGGTAGAGAGAACTATGGGTACCTAACTCGAAACTTCGACGATACGGTAGCCACTGGTGGTGTAGGGCAACTAATACTGCGCCGTATTCAACTAGATCAAGAAACCACATCTAATACTAGCTATATCGTAGCCGGCACTTTTTCATTTACAACTACCTCTGACTCGTTGGGTCAGATTGAGGTAAAGAATGGCCGGTTTGATTATTCCATTCCTGAATTAATTAATTGAGCCAAAATCTATATTAAAAGGTTAATCTGAATCTTGAAAAGTAGCCTTTAACGATAGCAGTTTAGCCATCTTAAGTAATTTATTGCGGCTCACTCAAAAAAATCTGAAAAAAACTTCAATTCAGTGATGACATTGGGTGGGGTAGGTCTACTAACTAATAAACATCGCAGATTAGCAAAAGAATTTTAGTAACCACAACCAGATACAAGAAACAGAATATCTCATAGGTAAATAGATTAGTAGGAAGGTAGAATTACGTCTCATACGCAAATAACCAATCTCTTTTAGAGGTTGGTTATTTTTTTGCTGGTTATATTAATAGCCAGTAGCTTGCGGGAAAATTTATTGTCAAAACCTTTACTGTTAAAAAGTGGATCGCCCCGCACTAATTGTCAAAATTGGTTCTAATGTAATCGCTCGGTCCGACGGTGCATTAAACACACTATTGCTCAGTTCGCTGGTACGGCAAATGACCGACCTACGCCAGCAGGGCTATGATGTACTATTGGTTTCATCGGGGGCGGTCACGGCCGGACGACAGCAGGTAACTCCCGGTAAAAAAGCTGATCCGGTTGTTCAACGTCAGGTACTGGCAGCAGTAGGCCAAGCACAACTTATGCAGGTGTACCGTAGTCTGTTTGAAGAGCATAACACTATTTGCGCTCAAATTTTGGTTACCAAAGAAGACTTTCGTAGCCGTCGGCACTATTTAAATATCCGCAATTGCTTAGATGGTATTCTTCAGCATCAAGTACTGCCCATTGTAAACGAGAACGATGTAGTATCGGTAACGGAACTAATGTTTACCGATAATGATGAACTAGCCGGCCTGCTAGCTTCTATGATGGGTGCTCAACGACTCATTATTCTGACAAATGTTGATGGCATCTACGATCAGCCTCCCAGCCAGGCAGGGGCGCAGCTTATTGCCGAAATTGCGCCGCAACAACCGCTTAACGCACTGATCTCGGCCGAAAAATCGAATTTTGGCCGGGGCGGTATGCGTACCAAAAGTCGTATGGCTCGTAAACTTGCTGACCTAGGCATTGGGGTACATATTGCCAATGGGCAGACCGATAATATCTTATCGAAGATTATAAATAACCAGAAAGTTGGAACGCACTTTTTGCCTAACCGCAAAGTTTCCCCAGTAAAGCGCTGGATTGGACAAGCCGAAAATACCCATCAAGGTAGTATTCACGTGAACGACGGAGCCTATCAAGCACTTACCCAACAAGAGCAGGCCAATAGCTTGCTACCAGTAGGCGTTATCAAAATAGAGGGCGAGTTCTCTAAAGGCGAAGTTGTCCAACTAAAGCATAAGGGTAATATATTTGGTTTGGGAAAATCGTACTATACTTCTTCCCAGGCTCAGTTACTAATAGGCCAATCGGGCAAAAAGCCTATTATCCACTACGACCATCTGTATTTGTCTCACTCATAGACTATTATTTGCTTATTTGATCCCCAGTTTGTTGAAATAGTTTCTCATCTAAATCAATAAAATTACCGCTGTAGAGCTAATAATTCACTGGCACAGTATTTTCAATGTGTTTGGCAAGAGTTTAAATTTTTTTTAACTATCAAATATTTTTAAAGATGAAAAAGATCATTGCAATAATTACTATAGGGGCGGCTACTGCCAGCTTACAATTAAATGCTCAGGACACAAAGCCTACCGAAGAGCAAGTTAATCCTGAAATTAAAACAGATGTGTTAGACGAACGTGCCCAACCAGCGGCTGATTATCAGCACAATCAGTACGGAACCTATCCGCAGGGTGAGGAATCAGAAGTTCTGCCTCAAACCAGAACAGAAATTAGCAAAGATGCTTTGCCAAAAGGTGTGCTAAGTAGCTTTGAGAATAGTGAGTATGGCGATCAGGAAGTTGTAGCTGTTTATGAAGTAAAAGAAGATGCTTCTGAGATGCAGCAGCTTTCTAATGATCCTAGCGAAGAGCCTATCAGTGATCCTACGTATCATAACGACTTGAATGAGAGGTCAAATATAGAATCTAGTAATAGTGCTGATAATGAGAATATGGAGGAAATGATTTCTACCACTCAAACTGAAACTAATTTAAGTAAAGACATTAAGGAAGGAAACACCATTAATCCTCGTCCATCAGATACAGAAATGCCACAGGATGTTTCAACAACTTCTGTGATGTATGAAATTGAGGTAGAAGGTGAAGATGCAAATACTACATTAACGTATTCTGAAGAGGGTGAGTTGAAGAATACTTCCGAAGAATCTGATATGTAATTATCTCCGAATAGTGTTTAACAAAGCGAATCTCTTGAGGTTCGCTTTTTTTGTTTTATAAACTTCTAAGTACTCCGATTAAACTCTTCCAGTGACCATCATGTGGTGTTCCCCTCGGATTTGTTTCGGGCTAACGAGACCAGGCTTCGCCAGACTCGGTCTCCCACATAGTGGGGGGGGATGACGCACAATGGTAGCCAAAATATTTACGAACGACTATTCATAAACTATGTAATCTAGCAAAAGCACATTACCTAGAGCCTCAAATAAGGGTCTTGCCTCCGAAATGGAAGATCGATAAACTTTCCCAGTTTAAAAGAAGTTACCCATGAGTTAAACTTGAAGTAAGCTGTGAAACAGACTAGGCGAATCTTTAGTGAATGTAAGCTCACTCATACCGTAAACTCACCACTGGATTCCTTCGCGCCGCCTTTACCGAATGAAAACTCATGGTAGCAAAGGCAATAAGTAAGGCCGCGACACTGGCTAGTACAAACAGCAGAATATCAATATCAACCCGGTAAGCAAAATCTTGTAGCCAGCGGTCAATTAGCCAATAAGCTAACGGCGCAGCAAGTAGTGAGGCTATTCCCACCAGTACCATCACATCTTTGAAGAGCAGGTACACAATCTGCGGAACGGTGGCTCCTAACACTTTTCGTACTCCTACTTCTTTGGTACGTTGCTCAGCCGTAAAAGCTGATAGACCTAGAACTCCTAATAACGAAATAAACAGACAGATACCGGAAAGTATCGAGATGAGCGAGCTTTGTCGTTCGTCGGCCCGATAGAGTTCATCAAAACTTTCATCCAGAAACTCGTACTCAAACGGATGGTTAGGGTCGTAGCCTGACCATTTGTCTTCGATAAAATTCATCGTTTCGGGTATGTTCTCCCCCTTTAGCCGAGCGTAGAAAACCCCTCCGGCCTGATTAGCGGGAACAATAATCGTAGGCTCAATAGTGTTGTGTAGCGAGCTGACGTTGAAGTCCTGGACAATCCCGACCACATCTCCCAACTCTTCACCGTGGAAAAACTTAATTTTTCCGCTAAGAGCATCTTCTAGCTTAGCTCCCTCTTGTTCAGGATTGTACCAACCCAACAGTTGAGCGGCTGCCTCATTAATAATGAACGATTTCCCATCGGTATCCGCCGACAAGTCTTCCCGAAAGTCCCTCCCAGCCAGCAACTGAATATCCATCGTCTGCAAGTAATCCTCCCCGACAAAAAATGTTCGAAAGGCCTGATTAGTCAAACTAGAGTCTACTTCAACCTGGAAAACTTGGTTACCCACACTTAATCCCGGTACATTGTACGAAACAGTGGTTGCCACTACTCCGTCGTACTGCTCTAAGTCATTTTTAATGTAAGGAAGTTGATTTCGAACCAGCGTATCCTGTATGGGTACCAGCAGCAAATGCTCTCGGTTAAATCCTAATTCCTGATTACGTACGTAACTGATTTGATCCTGCATCAGCAGCGTACAAATAACTACCGCGATAGAAATAGTAAACTGGAGTGTAACCAATGTTCTTCGTAATAAAATACCCGAAGAAGAAGACTTAAACGCGCCCTTCAGCGAGCGTACACTGGAAATGGCGGGTAGGTAGAAGGCTGGATACAATCCAGATACAATACCGATAAACAAAGTGATACCGATAGCACCCAGCAGTAGTGTAGAATTCTTCAGGAGATTGAGCGAAAGCTCCTTTTCCACCAAATCATTAAATGGAGTAGCGTACAGCACAATGGCGACTAACCCAAGAGCAATCAACAGAGCTAATATTGATAAAAGTACTGATTCACCCAAAAAAGAAAGGATTAACGACTGACGACTGGAACCTAGTACCTTTCGCATTCCAATCTCTTTCATGCGGTTACCCGAGCGCGCCGTAGCCAGATTCATATAGTTGATACAAGCCAGCAGCAAAATGAATAATCCAATTCCCCCGAAGGCATACACGTAGGCAATATTTCCTTGGGGTTGATCGCCTCCTTGCTCCGAATGAAAGTGTACATCGGCCAATGGCTCCAGATAAAACCACAGTTCGCTACTCACCTTATCGCCGAAGGGCTTGATATACTTGTCGTAGAAGGGAGGAAGCTTTCCAAAAAAGTCCGCCTTGTCGTATCCTTTGGGAAACAACAGATAGGTGAACACATCGGGATTCCAGATAGCTTCCGAATTGAATTCACCGTCTTGCGTGGCCCACTCCCGAGGTTCAATGAAGGATATTAGCGCATCAAACTTAACGTGGGAGTTGTCGGGCAAATCTTCAATCACGCCGGTAACGGTAAAGTTTTCTTTGTTCTCGTACAGCAGCAAGGTTTTGCCCAGGGCCTCTTCTTCGTTAAAGTACTTTTGAGCTAATGTTTCTGTTAGTACCACACTGTTCTTTTCCCGTAGGGCCGTCGTTGGGTCGCCAGCAAGAAAGGGATGCGTAAATATGTTGAATGCGGTAGAATCAGCCCGGGCCCAATCCTCCTCATTGTACAAACTTTCTTTTCCGGCATTAGGTACTGTTACCAAGGTACGCCCCATTCCTTCTAGCCGTACGAAGGAAAGTATCTCCGGATAGTCTTCGGATAGCATCGGCCCCATTTCCCGGGCCGCATTGGCGGTATGAAACTCTACTCCGGGCCCTTTCACATTAGTGACCAATCGGTATATTTGCTCGTGCTGGGTATGATGCTGATCGTAGGTGAGATCGTTCTGTAGATAAAGCAGAATAATAATACTTACTGCAATGCCAATTGCTAGCCCAATAATATTAAGCAGGGTATAAAACTTGTCTCGCCAAAAGGAGCGGACAGCAAACTTGAAGTAGGTACGAAGCATTGGTAGAAGGGGTTGGGAGTTGAAACTATTCTCTAATCTATGATAAATAGAAGTAAGATGCTTCGTTTTTTCTGCTTATCCCCCGCTTTGGGTGATAGACTATCACTCAACATTTCCAAATAATATGGACTTTGTTGCTCGATATCTTAAAAGTGAGGACCATGGGCTATAGGATTTCTATCTTTCTCTCTAACATTAAAAGGTAAGCTCAATTAGAAACCAAGAAGCCTAGCCTTCTGAGGCTTAGACTCTTTTCCCTGCTTAATAATGCTAGCTAATGCCTCTATCTAATACTCCATCAAAATTTGTACGAAAATCCAGTATGTATTTTCATTAATGATTGAGGAGTGCGAGGTTGTATCCATCCTGACTCACCATAGGGAGCAGCATTGTAGTGCTTGGTATTCAACAAATTATCGACTGATATATTAAACCGCAAGTTATGTTTTAGATGATACCCTGCGTTGGCATAAATCACCGCTGCTCCGGGAAAACTGTACGATTGGTCACCAGCGTCACCATAGCGGGAATTGCCCCGGGCTGTACTCACTGCTGAATAGTAGCGTAGGGAAGCAGAAATATAGAGTTTCTTACGGGAGTATACTGAGTTCAGATTTATCTTATGGTTAGAAATTTTGGCTAGCTTCGCTCCGTTGTCCCTTCCCTCAACGTAGGTGTAGGCTAAACTTGTGTTGAAGTCGCCAAAACGCCAAGTAAGTTCGGACTCCAACCCTTGGCTGTACATGCTTCCTTGATTACTATTAATCTCTACGGCATTTACGTAGGGAGTACCATCCCCAAAAGGATTGAATTGATTGAGCGGGTTATAAAATGGCCGACCACCCTGAGTAGATGCGTCGATGAATACCGGACGAATGATGTCCTGCATGTTGTTACGATACAAGGCTATTCTTGCCGAAACATTGTAGCTAGGGAAGTACTGGGCTGAAAATTCGTAGGACTGAAGCCGCTCCGGTTTAATATCTTCATTTGGTACGTGAGCGATGAATGGATTAGCAAAATTTTCCCAGCGGTAGTAATTAGAAGGCTGAATGTAGGCGCTTCCGTAAATAGCCTTTAGTGTCAGCTTTTTAGCCGGGCGATGGATGAGACCTACCCGTGGATTGAAAGTTCCTCCGTAAATAGAGAAATAGTCGTACCGTCCGCCCGCGGTGAGCGTTAGGGAAGGTATCGGGTTCATTTGCACTTGAGCAAAAGTGCCCACACTATAGTAGTTCCGGGTTTTAAAGATAGAATCCGTTAAGCCTTCCAACCCAAACAGATAACCACTCTGAGGGTCTACAAAGCTTCTCAGGTCATCCGATAACCCTTGATCAGGATCAAATGGCTCAGCTAGGTT
>NZ_JBARYM010000455.1:0-2330 GCF_049647865.1 Tunicatimonas sp.
ACCCGCATGGGTAAGAAAGTAGGCGAAGCCGTAGGGGCTCGCTTAGGACGCTCGCTACTAGAGCTAGGGGGCAACAATGCGATCATTATTACCGAGCACGCGGATATGGAAATGGTCATTCGAGCCACGGTTTTTGGGGCGGTAGGCACCTGTGGGCAACGCTGCACCTCCACCCGTCGGCTACTCATCCATGAGAGTCGCTACGACGAAGTGAAGGAACGCCTGCTCAAGATTTACCCCACGCTGTCGATTGGTAACCCACTGGATGAAAACAATTTAGTGGGACCACTGATCGATCAGGATGCGGTAAACAATTTTAAGAATGCGTTGCAGAAGGCACAAGAAGAAGGAGGAACATTGCTGACTGGCGGGGAAGTATTGGAAGGAGAAAAATACAATGGCGGTAACTACGTAACCCCCGCTTTGGTAGAAGCTGAGAACCACTATGAAATTGTGCAGGAAGAAACCTTTGCCCCCATCCTGTATCTCATCAAATACACTGGAGATGTACACGCTGCAATAGAGATTCACAACGCAGTTAGTCAGGGACTGTCATCCGCCATATTTACGTCTAACCTATTAGAAGCCGAAGCCTTTTTATCTCAGCGGGGTTCTGACTGTGGTATTGCCAATGTAAACATCGGTACCTCCGGAGCCGAGATTGGTGGAGCGTTTGGTGGGGAGAAAGACACCGGCGGGGGCCGCGAGTCCGGCTCAGATGCCTGGAAAGTGTATATGCGCCGCCAGACAAATACGATCAACTACAGCACCGAACTGCCGTTGGCCCAGGGCATTACGTTTGATATTTGATGCAAAGATAGTCTGAAGATATACAGTCTGGATCATCCAATTCCAGACTGTATTTTAAGTTAACTACTTTTTGATGGGTAGTGAGTAACCGATGCTGACGTTAAAGATGAAGGGCGTATTGTTAATGCCCGCTTGCATGGCTTCGTGGGTTTCGGTTTGTCCGGTTAACCGGTTATCGTAAGTAAACTCATTACCGGCTAACGAAGAGCTGACTCGGGGCCAGTACCGAATACTGGGCACCACCATGAGTCCGTTTATAGCTCCGGATTTATTGGCAAACGGCCGCCAGTTGGCGTAGGCTCCGATGCCTAAAGAAAACGTATTGTAAGAGACAATCTCCTCATTTACTTCTAATGGCATGTCGCTATCGTAGCTAATCTCAAAACGGTGCCACTTCGGCTCTAACCGAAGATTGAACCAACTGTTAAAGCGGTAGCCTAATCCAAATCCGGTGGTGTAGGGCATATGGACTTTTAATTGCTGCTCGGCTAGCTCACCCGACACGGTGTTTCCCGAAAAATCTAAGGAAACCCCGTGGGAATAGTCAAACACGAACCGCTTATAAAAGATATTGCCTTCAATATTGAATCCGTCAGCGAACACCGGTTGATTCAATCCCAACAAAAGGTTGATGCGCGTGTCTAGTGAAGAATTACCATCTTGAGCCCAGGTAGGCTGCGCGAAAAAAATAAAGAGGTAAGCAGTGATTATTAGTACTTTGTTCATCGTTCTATTAAATTCAGTTGAATAATAAAACAAAGAGACACAAAGTACACCCCGAATCCATTCACATTTGTTAACTTCGACCGAAGCTACAAACTTTTTCGGATGCGACTGAGGGACTGCGGCTTGATTCCCAAATAGGCAGCCAGGTGGTACTGAGGAATGCGCTGAACAAGTTCTGGTTTCTGCTGAACGAGTTGGTTGTAGCGCTGCTGGGCCGAAAGCATTGCCAGACTATTAGCGTGCTGCGACGTACTGATAAAGGCTTGTTCTACGTGGTAATTTTGTAACGCCATAAAGCGGGGGTACACCTGATAAAGTGATTGTAAGCGGTCGCGACTAAAAGCATACACCAATGAATCTTCCAACGCCACAATATTCATATCGGCGGGCTGCCCGCTAGAGAAACTTTTTAAGTAGGCTACCCACTCGCCTTCCATCGCAAAATCACAGGGAATAGTATCACCATCGTGGTTGGTGTAGTGCATCAGTAGCCCCTGCTGTATGAAAGCAATTTCTCGGCTCACTTGCCCCTCCTGCAAAAACAGCTCGCCTTTAGAAAACTGCTGGGGATGAGCCGCCGCTACGAATGCTTCTACCTCTTCTTTACTAAAGCGATCAAACTGTTGAATACTGGTGATGAGATCGTTCATACCAGACAATTTACGTAATCTAGGTAGGGTGAGAAAGAAAAATTACGATATACCGAAGAAACAAAAAAGCCCAGTAGAACCGGGCTTTTTTGATATTGTAAGTTAAACCACAAAAAGGAATAGAATGATCGAGTTCAAATTACA
>NZ_JBARYM010000456.1:0-4489 GCF_049647865.1 Tunicatimonas sp.
TGACGCTATATTTGGTTAATGTACATGTCCTCGAGATCAAAAAGTTTGATATTTAATACTCTAGAATGTTTCACATTAAAATCTATATCAATGATAATAAGGTAGGGTTTTAGCATTTACCGATAATAAGTATTCTGTGATCAGTGAAGACCCATTTATTTTTGGAGGTAGAGCAAATTTCTATTTGCCGCTAGAAATTGTACTTTAGAGATTCTACAACCACCCTCATCATGTCTCTCACTATCCAAGCCTTTCTGGCGGTACTTCCTATCTTGGTAGCAGCAGTACTACTTATTATGTGGCGATGGCCCGCTCAGAAAACAATGCCCTTAGTACTTATTCTAACGGTGCTGATTGCTTTATTTGGATGGAATATGTCTTTACTAAATATAGTAGCTTCCAGCATTCAGGGCTTATTTATCACCTTTGATATTTTGTATATCATTTTCGGGGCAATCTTACTTCTTAATACGCTAAAGCACTCCGGAGCAATTACTGTCATTCGGAATGGCTTCTTAAACATTAGTCCGGACCGTCGGGTGCAGGTCGTGATCATTGTTTGGCTGTTTGGATCATTTATTGAAGGTGCTGCTGGCTTTGGAACTCCGGCAGCAATTACGGCACCTCTCTTACTCGCTTTAGGCTTTCCTGCATTAGGGGCGGTAATGCTCGGCATGATGGTACAAAGTACCCCGGTTACCTTTGGGGCTGTAGGCACTCCAATTTTAGTAGGAGTAACCGGTGGGCTAGCTGGACCACAGGTAGAAGCGCAATTAGCTGAATTGAGTATCACTTTTTCAGACTATATTCAAATGGTAACGGTGCGAGCCGCCTTATTGCACGCGGTAGTGGGCACGGTAATGCCACTATTTATGTGTATGATGATGACTCGCTTTTTTGGCAAAAATAAGTCTTGGAAAGAAGGATTATCAATCTTCCCTTTTGCAATGTTCGGAGGGTTGGCGTTTACCATTCCTTACCTTCTAACCGGTGCTTTTTTAGGACCAGAGTTCCCTTCGTTACTTGGTGCTCTAGTTGGCTTAGCATTGGTAACTTTTGCAGCTCAGCAAGGCTTTTTAATTCCAAAAAGAACTTGGAGCTTCCCACCGGAAGCCGAATGGCCCAAACACTGGATGGGCAAGTTAAAAATTCGTTTAGATGATTTAAATGCAGCTTCCATAAGCTTATCCCGAGCATGGTTGCCGTACTTACTGGTGGCTGCTTTCCTCGTATTATCGCGCTTGCCTCAACTTCCGGTTAAAGGATGGTTAACATCGGTCAAAATTTCTTGGAGTGAAATTTTGGGTAGTAGTATTAACGCCAGCAGTACTCCACTATATCTGCCGGGTACAATACTAATTGTCGTGGTGCTAATTACGTATCTTCTTCATCACATGCGGGGTCAAGCACTACGTGCAGCGGTAGGCGAATCGGGCCAACTTATTTTAGAAGCTGGTTTTGTTTTAATTTTTACTATTCCAATGGTACGGGTGTATATCAATAGTGGTATTAATGAATCGGGAATGATGAGTATGCCTATTGCAATGGCCGAATGGGTAGCGCAGAATGTTGGTGAAGTTTGGCCGCTGTTTGCGCCTACTATTGGTGCCTTGGGAGCCTTCATAGCCGGTAGCAATACGGTCAGTAACCTAATGTTTAGCTTGTTTCAGTTTGGTGTGGCCACTAGTTTGGCTCTGCCTTCCGCATTAATAGTAGCATTACAAGCAGTAGGTGCAGCAGCCGGTAATATGATTGCCATCCATAACGTTGTTGCTGCCTCAGCCACCGTAGGTTTGCTCGGACAAGAAGGAAATGTACTTCGAAAAACAATTTTGCCTACCATATACTACGTAGGGTTGGTAGGAATACTAGGTTGGCTAACTGTCAATTTTCTATCATGAACTATGTCTAAACTTTTATAAATTAGTAGCAACACAATTAATTATCAACTACCAGATTCCCATGAATAACTATCCTGAATTAAATACCAGTCAACGTATACTGATGGGGCCGGGCCCTAGCGATGCCCACCCTCGCGTACTCAAAGCGATGTCTACTCCTCTGATCGGTCATCTCGACCCGGAATTTCTAACGGTGATGGATGAGATCAAAGAGATGACTCAGGCTACGTTTCAGACGCAGAATAATCTCACCTTCGTGGTTTCTGCTCCTGGTAGTGCGGGTATGGAAACCTGCTTGGTTAATCTACTGGAACCCGGTGATGAAGCTTTAATCTGCGTTCACGGCGTGTTCGGTAACCGAATGTCCGACATTGTCGAGCGCTGCGGGGCTAAGCTGATTCGGGTAGACGCTCCGTGGGGGCAACCGATTGATCCTCAGCAAGTGAAAGACGCACTGAAAACTTGTCAACCCAAACTGGTAGCCGTTGTACATGCTGAAACTTCCACAGGGGTACTTCAACCGTTAGAGGAAATTAGCCAAATGACTCACAAAGCCGGTGCGTTGTTCGTGGTGGATGCTGTAACATCTTACTGCGGCACCCAACTGAAAGTTGACGATTGGGGTATTGATGCGATCTATTCGGGTTCTCAGAAGTGCATGAGTGCGCCTCCCGGCCTCTCACCAGTTTCCTTTAGCGACCGAGCCGTGGCGGCACTAGATCGACGAAAAACCAAGGTGCAAAGCTGGTTCTTAGATTTAACAATGGTAAAAAACTACTGGCAGGGAGCTAAACGAGCGTACCACCATACCGCTCCGGTTTCGGCCATGTTCGCTCACCGGGAAGCTTTACGATTAGTAGTAGAAGAAGGGTTAGAACCGCGGTTTAAACGACATAAACAGAACCATGAATTATTGCGGAAAGGGTTAGAAGAACTAGGCTTTACCTTTTTGGTAGATGAACCCTACCGACTACCCATGCTTAACGCTGTGAAGCTACCCGACGGATTAGACGATGCAGCAACGCGCAAACGATTGCTGAACGATTACAATATCGAGGTGGGCGGAGGTCTGGGAGATCTTGCGGGAAAGGTTTGGCGCATCGGCCTAATGGGAAATAGTAGCTCTCCTAACCATGTGAACGTACTGCTAGGGGCACTGAAAGAAATTATGCGATGACCGACATTGCCAATGACTTGATCACTACACTTCAAGCTGAAATTGAGGGCGATGTACTGACCGATGAATATAGCCTGGGACTTTACGCTACTGATGCTAGTGTGTATCAGATTATCCCGCAATTAGTAGTCTTGCCTAAAAGTGCTGAGGATGTAAAAGTGGCATTGCGGGAAGCGAAGAAGCACGGAATAACAATTTTACCTCGGGGCGGCGGTACTAGTTTAGCGGGGCAGACCACCGGAAATTCACTGGTGCTGGATTTTTCTAAATACATGAATCAAATTTTGGAAGTAAATGAGCAGGAACAGTGGGTACGAGTACAACCTGGTTTGGTGCGCGATGTGCTGAATGAATATTTGAAACCGTATCGCTTGCATTTTGCTCCCGATCCGGCCACTTCCAGCCGAGCCAACGTAGGCGGAATGGTAGGCAATAATTCTTCCGGCACCAAAAGCATTTTATACGGAAAAACGGTAGACCATGTACTGGAAGCTCAGGTGCTGCTAGCCGACGGAACTGAGCTTTATTTAAGAGAATTTAATCCTGAAGAATATCAACAGAAAATAGCACAGAACAACCAGGAAGGAAAAATCTACCAACGTTTTCAAGAAATTGTTCATAACAGTCGAGATGAAATCGAAGCGCGCTTTCCTAAAGTGATGCGGCGGGTAGGCGGGTACAATCTTGATGAGTTTATCCGTACTGACCACTGGAACTTGAGCAAGTTGGTATGCGGCAGTGAAGGGACGCTCGCCACAACTTTAGAACTCAAATTGAATCTGGAGCCGTTGCCTACGTTCAAGTCGGTTTGTGTTTTACACTTTACCACGGTGTTAGAAGCTATTCAGGCGGTAGAGCCAATGTTGCAGTATATTCCCGCAGCGGTAGAAATTCTGGATAAAACCGTGGTGGAATTAAGCCGGACTAATCTGACTACTCAGCGAAGCTGTCACTTTATCCAAGGTCATCCGGCAGCCATTCTGATTGTAGAGTTTTACGGTGATGACGCGCAGGAAGTGCTCGAAAGACCCAAGCGAATGACTGAAGAGTTAAAACAACTCGGTATAGGCTACGCGTATCCGCTTTTTCCTGAAGGCAAAGATTATGATGATGTCTGGCTGATTCGTAAGAAAGGCCTCGGACTAATGCTCGGTATTAAGGGCAATAAAAAGCCTCTTCCGTTTATTGAAGACGCCGGAATACCTACGCCGGTGCTTCCCGAATACATTGATCGGGTACTAAAAATCTGCAAAAAACACCAGACCGAAGTAGCCATGTACGCCCACGCCAGTGTTGGGGTAATTCACGTGCGGCCTATCCTTGATTTACGGCTACAAGAAGATATTGAGCGTTTTCAAAAGATCGCCGACGAAACCTTTGCGTTAGTGCAACACTACGGCGGCTCATGGAG
>NZ_JBARYM010000457.1:0-6343 GCF_049647865.1 Tunicatimonas sp.
CCGCCTTTCAGGCATCATTTGATCAGGAAGCTGAGTACATCCCCAGTGAGCAGCGATGGAATTGGAGCTACGATGTGGCTCACGGAAATACTAGCTATCAGGCCAATCTTTACGCTAAACCAGTTGACGGAAATATTAACTGGGAAATGTATATTTCTAAATCTGATGCTTACGAAAATTTTCTATGGTTTGAAGGCATATCGGCGCAAGATGGCTCAAATGGAACCTGGACGGTGAACGTAGAACCCGAAGGAAATTCTCGGGAAGCCTTGTTCATTGATTGGAAAAAAGCTGGCGAGGAAGTCGCTAGCATCAAGTATACCGTAACTGATCCCGTTAGCGATCAAAAGAACAGCTACATTGAATACGGAAAGAGTGATGATACCACTTTTGATTCGTTCTATCGGGTTTATCTGGCGAAGGAAGATAACCTAATGAAGGTTGACTATAACTCAGAAACCAAGGTCGGACGCGTACAAGATCCAGCTCGCTTTGAAGATAATGAATGGCGTTGTTGGAATAGCGAATTAGTGAATACTGATTGTGACAACTAAAAACAAAAGGGACACCCAAGAGTGTCCCTTTCTTATTTTCAATAGTTGGTTTACTGCTTAGTTATTCATCGCAGTAGGCTCTCCCGCTGAAGCAGTGATATCGAAGCCTACATTGACAGTATCATAGATTAACTCATCTTTGGCCCGAGCTTCGTAGCCATTTTCCTCCCGGAAGTTTACGCCCCACTTAGTACGATCAATGTTAAATTTAGCTTTGGCGGTTACTTGCCCGTTGTTTATATTCACATTAGCCGGAAATGTAACGTTCAGTGTTTCGCCTCGTATCATAAGATTTCCTGAGATAGTATGGGTGGGGCTTTCAATACTATATTCGTCAACCTCTTCATCGTTTACTACCAACTTCATTTTATCGTCACTATCGTTAGCAGCTACTTCACTGGAGTAAGATTCTACGCTGGTAATCTCAAAGGTGGCTATAGGGTGTTCTTCTACGCTGAAGAAATCGTCAGATCTAAGGTGATTGGTTAGTTTATCTTTGTACTCACCTTCCAAATCTTCTACGTTGATTTGGTTCATGTCAATCGTAAATTTTCCGCCTACTACATCACCGTTCATTACCGAAATACTGCCGTCTTGAATACCAATAGTGCCATTGTGACGGCCCGTAGGTTTGAAACCAACCCACATTAGTTGACTTTCGCTAGTGTTCACTGCATAGTCGCTGGCAGTAGCGCTCACTTCTTCTATAGCTTGAGCTTCGCTAACTTCGGCATCTGATCCGCCGGGTTTTTGCTGACAACTGAAGAGTAGAGCTGCAAAAAACAGTGACAAAATAGAAATTCGTACTATATTCATAATCGTTAAAATTTTTCCCGGATAAATTCCGGGGTTGATAGTAAAATATGATATTAAGTCACTATAACGAATGGTGCTTAATTTTGTTTGTTGTAACTACAACATTTATCAATGGTAACAATTTGTTAACTTCCAATCGCTTGAATTTCCCAATCATCGGTACGAAAAGGGGAAGCTGGCAAGCCCTCAGAATTATACAAGTTTACGTCGGGATTGCTACGCCAACCGTAGCGGACGGCCGCCGGACGAGCTACTTCAGCGGCTTTCACCGAAATCTCAGTATCGCTAACAATAGTAGTTTGAGCGGGATAAAACTGCTGGTCTTCGCTGGCCACTTCAAATCCCCGCAATTTTTCATCTGGCATCTTGAACAGCCCCTCCCCTACGTGCTCGAAAGTCAGAACTACTGAATCGTCGGCTACCCGCATAGATTCGTAGATTGGTCCCGAGTAGACGTTTTCTTCTCCGTAGGCTACCTTACGAGCGGCGAGCGCCAATCGATAGCCTACGTCTTGCTTATTGCGCGGGTGAATATCGGCGGAATCGCCAATATCGATAGCTACGGCCATTCCGGTGTTAGGTAAGCTTAGTGTCATCGCTTGTGCTTCGCGAAGCCGAGGCCAGTTTTCTGGAGCGGAACCGGGTGCGCTGAAACTAGCCAACTGAACAAACAGGAAAGGGAAATCACCGATGCCCCACTGCGAACGCCAATCGTCGATCAGCAGTGGAAACAGGGTTTGGTACTGTTGAGCCCGCCCGGCATTACTTTCGCCCTGGTACCAGATGGTCCCTTTAATTGGGTACGGCAGTAGTGGGTTGATCATTGCATTGTACAAAAGAGTAGGCTCCTGAGGATACGAAGATATTGTTGGAAATTCCCCTTCCTGATTTTGATCGTATTTCCATTCACCGGCTATATCAACTGATAACCGCTGACCATTGCGAGCCAGGTACATCTTGTCAGCCGGACCGGTGAATCCGCCTCCCCCGCCCGCATCGAGTACCCGCACAGTAATAGTGTTTTCCCCTGCTTTTACCAGTTCAGGCGGAATTTCGTAGGTGCGTAGCATATTGTAGCCTTCTGTTTCGCCCACTCGCTGGCCATTTACCCAAGTGATATCGGCATCGTCAATCATGCCTAAATGTAGAGTAAGGGATTGATTTTCGTAGGATTGGGGCAAGGTAAAGGTTTTTTGAAACCACACGTAGCCATCAAAACCTGCTAATGGCGGATTAGCATTTTCCCACAGCGTAGGCAGCTCCATTGTTGGCCAATCTTGATCTTCCAACGGAACGGTAATAGACGACAATCGGACCTTGGCCTGCTCTATAGATTGTTCTTTCAATTTCTGCTTCTCCGAGAAACTTAACTTAGCCGATTCATCTGAACGGAGGGCATCAATCATGGCCGAAAAATCTTCCATCTGTCGTACTGATGCTTCACTTACCCAGGCTTCGGCGGTGGTTCCGCCCCAAGAAGAATGCAGCAACCCGATCGAGATATCTTGTTCCTGCTGAATTTCTCTCCCGAAAAAATAGGCTACTGCCGAGAAATTCGCCACCGTTTCGGGAGTACATTCCTGCCAACTACCACTATCGAGCTGGTTCAATGGTTCTAGGCTAGTGTTACGGTACACGGTAAATAAGCGAATGTTAGGGTAATTGGCATTGGCTATTTCTTCTTCATAATTATCAACTTCGGCACTTAGTGGCCACTCCATGTTAGACTGACCCGAAGCCAACCAGACATCGCCTACCATCACATTCTCCAGTGTAATTTCCTCTTCACCTCTGATAACTAATTGGTAAGGTCCGCCCGCTTCCATAGCGGCTAGGTTCACTTGCCAACTGCTATCTTCATCCACCACTGTTTGTTCAACTTGGCCGTTGATTTTTACTTCTACGGTGCCACCCGGGTTAGCCGTACCCCACACCGGCATTTCAATGTCGCGCTGTAGTACGGCATTATCCGTAAAAAGCTGATGCGGCTGCACTTGGGTAGCGGTAGGTGACTGGCAGTGCATCAGAGCAATGGAAGCTAGTCCGAGAATGAAGGCGTTGAGAATTTTCATAGATCGTTGATTCTGGTGCTAGTTGAAAATTGATAGCGGCTGCCGCGCAGTGGATAATGGATAGTTAATAAGGTTTTGATTAGTAGTTCAAAGTTATTCAGTTTGCAGGAACCTACAAATGCTAATAATTTTGTTTCGATATTCGTTCACTATACCTCTATTTCCAGGGTATTACTTTTCCACGCTCTTCGTTAAGCAGTTCGGGCGGGATGCTCACTTGGATTTCTTGTTTGATAATACGAATCAGTTTTTCCCGCGGAAACCGTTTATGATACGTTAAGCTGATCTCCCGTAGTGGCTGAATATTCTTAAAATCTCGAATATTTTCTCGCTGCTTAGCCGACAGCTCCCGAACGGCTAGCTCGGGTAAGAGGGTAAATCCGTAGTGCTGATCCACCATTTTCTTGAGTGTTTCCAAACTTCCGCTCAAAAAGTTGATCTGCTGATGAGATTGCGCAACATTTCCGCAAATTTTCTCTACCTGATCGCGAAAGCAGTGCCCTTCCTTAAGTAGCCAGATGTGGTTCATATCTAATTGCTGCAAAGCAATTGGCGATTGGGGATAAGGATGCCCTTCGGGTAGGTAGATCAGAAACTTTTCGTAAAATAACGGAGTATGTACCAAGTCCGGCTCCCGACGGTTGGCAACCCACACGCCAATATCTAACTGCTCTTGATGTAGTTTTTCTACCAACTGCTCTGAAACCAGTTCTTCGATCTCAAAATCTATCTTTGGATATTTTTTGGCCAATTGGGGTAGCAAATGAGGCAGCAGGTACGGGCTAAGCGTAGGTATCATACCCATCCGTAACCTTCCGGCTACTTCGTCGGTATGCTGGTGAACCACCTCCCGAATCTTACGCAGACTAGCCAGTGTATTATGCGCCTCTTTTACTACCTGTGCCCCAATATCAGTAGGTGAAACCGGTTTTTTATTTCGGTCAAATAGCACAATGCCCAGTTCATCCTCCAACTTCCGTATCTGCATACTAAGTGTAGGCTGAGTAACAAAACAATGGGCGGCCGCCCGGGCAAAGTTCCGGTGCGAATTTAGGGCAACTACGTATTCTAATTGGGTAAGCGTCATATAGACAAAACCTATTGATTCATCAATATAATCAATTTGACTTATGAATTTATATTTGGTAGTATTGTTTGTATTTGTTGCGATGCAGCAAATTCTCTACAAACTATTTATTACGAAGGAGCTCCCGTAGCTCCTTTTTTCATATATTTCTAGCATGGAATATTTTGAAGCAATTCGCTTGGGCGAGATTGCCGAGGTGAAACAGTACTTATCAAAAAAGCCGGCCCTGATAGAAAAGCGCGATCCACGGGGATTTCCCCCGCTAATTCTAGCCAGCTATAACGCGCAGTTAAAAATGACGGAACATCTGTTGGATGCCGGAGCAGATATCAATGTTCAGGATGCAGCGGGAAATTCCGCACTAATGGGGGTTTGCTTTAAAGGACATGCTCGCGTAGCTCAGTTGCTGATTGAGCGGGGCGCGGATGTAAATCGCCAAAATACTAACGGAGCTACCGCTCTTATCTACACCGCTACTTTCGGACAGCGAAAAATTGCCGAGCTACTGCTTAAACACGGAGCCGATAAAAGTATAAAAGATCAGCGGGGCAATACCGCTCTCGATCACGCCCAGATGCAGAGTGCCCCAGGCATGGTTGAATTATTAGCCGATTAATCTACTTTCTTATTCCAGCTTAGTAAGCAGCATATACGAATCTAAGTTTCCTTTTTGATTGTAGCTCTCTGACTTTACCATACCTACGTTACGGGCAAACCAATGCACACCCGGATACGACGTAGTGCGATTCACGCCTATCGTTTTTATGCTCACTTCGGTATTGTAAGTGATTTTGTAGCAGTCAAACGTGCCTGCCGGGGTAGTAATTGTTTCCTGGCCAGCTACTTTACGATCTTTAATCACTACAACGCTGGACATTATGCTGGCTCCACCGCCACCCATTTTCATCTTGAACGTCGTTGTGCTTTCAGGTAGTTCTTGCCCTACCGACATATCTGAGGGTAGTGAAATATAATCTGTTTCAATTTCTGTGTCCATCCCTTCCATTGAATTTAGCTGATCCATCGACTGTATCATCTGGTTCATATCAACTTTTACTCCATTTCCCTCACAGACTACCAAGAATGAACCGTCGGTGATTAATTTATCTTTCTTATCGAACAGCTTCGTATTGACAGTAGCTTCTAGTCCGCTTCCACTTTTATCCACATTAGTAACGGTATTTTCTTGCCGAGTAGCTACTCTATCTTTTTTGTCGTAGTAGGTGAGATGAAATACCGAACCTGGTTCCATCCGGTAAAAAGTATCATTACATTCTTGAGCAGAGGCTTTACTGATAATTGCTAAGCTAAGTAGTGTGAAAACGAAGTATTTCATAATGGTTGTTTTCTGATTAGTACTAAAATATCTTAAATAGTAAACTTCAACTTGCTAAAATACGCAAATTTTTGGTTTGCGCTGTTTGTGAGAACTAGCGATGTCCTGTAGCTCACACATGTGTACTGCCAATATTCTAGTGCTGAGCATAATCATTCAAATTGCGCCTCAACTTGAATAATGAACTGAAAGGTTGGCAACTGACTATTTAGCTTCTAAGAAGGTTCCTTGATCAAAAGTAAAGACCGAAGAAGGGGTGCGGGCGTTTTGCAGAATCTCTTGCATCTGGGCAACAACTTCCGGATGTTCCGTTGCTACGTTATTTTTCTCACCAATATCCTTCGTAAGATTATATAGCTCGAGCGGACTATCTGAGTTTTCTAGCACATCGTAACGTACTGCCTTCCAATTATCTTGCCGAACGGCCAGTCGACCACCTCGCTCATGAAACTCCCAGTAAAGGTATTCGTGCTTAGGC
>NZ_JBARYM010000458.1:0-3518 GCF_049647865.1 Tunicatimonas sp.
ATTTTAGACTCGATATACTATTCAGGAAGTAATACCTGATCGATTATATGAACTACTCCATTAGTGGCTAGAATATTAACACTAGTTACTGTAGCATCAGCACTATCGGCATTGAGGTCAGCAATCGTTACCGGATCAGCTACGTTGACCGTAATGTCTCCGCCTCCAACTGTAGTCACCGCACCACTAGCAAGGTCGGTAGAGAATACTGCCCCTTGCACTACGTGATACAGCAGTATTGATCGCAATGTTGCTGGATCAGCAGCTTCAACAGCAGCTACATCAGCAAAGCCTGCCGCAATAAATGCTGCATCAGTTGGGGCAAACACGGTGTAGGTTCCATCGCCATCTAGCAGTTCCACTAAATCACTATCAGTATCATCGGCAGTTTGTAGAGCAGCTAGTAACAAAGTGAACTCAGGAGCGTCAGCACCAGCAGAAGCTACCACAATTTCAGTGATAGAATTCATAGGTGGTACTAATACGCCATTAATAGCATGTACTACTCCGTTTCCTTCTTCCAGGTCAGCAATGATTACTTGAGGACCTCCGTTTAGGAATATGCCGTCGTCACCATTATTACTGATATATACTACTTCACCTATCTCATCCTCGTCATCATCCTCGTACAAAGTAGGGGCTGAAGATGCTCCTTCTACAATGGCTGATGAAGGGACGGTGGCACCAAGTACGTGGTACAGTAAAATATCACCTAACATATCAGAAGCTAATAGCTCAGAAGCATCCGCAAAATCACTAGCGTCAATGTACGCGGTAAAGGCATCATTAGTAGGGGCAAATACTGTCAAAGTAGCATCAGCGTCAGTAAGAGCGCCGGCAAGTTCAGCCGTTTCAACAGCAGCTACCAAAGTAGTAAAGCGTCCTTCGGCATCGAAGATAGCAGGTTCTAAAACAGTATTCAGACTGTTTAGAATAAACGAAGGAACCAGTACGGCATCAATTACATGCACCACACCATTGCTAGCCGAAATATCAACTAAATCAGCTACCACATTGGCACTGCCGTTAATTACTGTTCCATCAACGCTAATGCTACTTCCTTCTAGTGTTTCTTCAGAATCAGCTAGTTCGGCAGCGGTTTTCGCGCTTCCCAAAATATGGTATTCTAAAACTCTTTCTAAAACGTAATCCGGTACATCGTCTAAGCCCTCGAAAGTGTTTCCGGTAGCATCAGTTAGTGTAGTTAGCAATGCGGCAAAAGCATCATTAGTCGGAGCAAATACGGTTAACGTAGCCGTTTCATCACCAGCAGCATCTAATAGACTGGGAACTCGCTCTAGAGCGTCTACCAATAGACTTAAAGATTCGTTTCCAGAAGCAATTTCAGCAATTGTCTGGGGAGCTAGCTCAATAACAAACCCGTCGGGAATAAGTACTTCATTTATTATATGAATAACTCCGTTGGTCGCTTCAACATCAGCAGCAACAACATCGGCACCGTTTACGGTTACGCCGCTGGCACTCACCCCAATAGTTAGGCTGTTACCACTAAACAAAGTAGGAACGGTCTGCCCATCCATTAAATCAGCAGCGAGAACTTTACCATTGGCTACGTGGTACTGTAGAATCTGCGTCAATGATGCTTGACTGATGTCTTCTAATTCGTCAACACCATCAGTACTAGCTATTAGTGCTTCAAAAGCAGCATCGGTTGGAGCAAATACGGTAAATGGTCCAGCTCCAGATAGTGCGGTTACTAGGTCAGCACTGCCTAAGGCATCTACTAACACCTCAAAGCGGTCATCACCCTGCGCAATCTCTACAATATTTTGGGTAGGCTCCGGGTCAGGCATGTCGCCTCCGTTGTCGTCATCATCACAACTGGCCAAGAATAATAGCCCTAGACTAAAAACCCCAGTGATGCGGAGCAGACGATAAAAATTGATAATCGGTTTCTTCATTGTCAAAAAAATTATGTGTAGTATGATTTTCAAATGTATTTTTCTAACTGGTTTAAGCGACAAGTGGTTAAAAAAAGACTAAAAAGTTTTATATAAGTGGTGTGAACTGTTGCATTAGTAGACTGAACTGTCTGCCAGAAGTTTAGAGCTGCTCTTCTACCTATCGTAATTAGTAAATTGGCTAATAAAACCCATATTATGCCGTTACTATTACCTAAATTATGTGAATAGCCATATGTCTGCATCTAGTCAAACTCTGTACGGACGCCTCAACCAATGGGTGCGCAACTCAGTAACACTTCGGCTTGTCTCTATCGGAATATTAGTGTTGCTTCTGCTCATTCCTACCGCTATGATTGAAAGCTTAATTCACGAGCGGTCGCGATACCGGCTAGATGCTATTCAGAATATAAGTAGTCTGTGGAGCAACGCCCAAACCTTAGGAGGACCAATACTGACTATTCCGTACGAAGTAATCACCATTACGGATGATAATCGTAGTCGAAGGAGTGTTCAGTATATTCACGTGTTGCCCGACTCACTGAATGTACAGGTAGAAGTATTGCCTGAAAAGCGCTCTCGAGGTATTTATCAAGCGATTGTGTATCAAGCACAACTACAAATAGAAGGCACCTTTGCTTTACCAGATTGGAGTACGATGGGGGTAGACAGTAGTCAGCTACTTCGGTTGGAAACTGCGCTTTCACTAGGCATTTCTGATATGCGAGGAATTAACCAAGCCGTTACCGTTGAGTGGAACGCTAATCAATATACTTTTGAACCGGGAGTGGCTGCCAACAATGTGCTACCCTCGGGGGTACAGGCGAGAGTTCCTTTGGTAGAAAATGGTAGCACTATTCCTTTTCATTTGTCATTAGATTTGAACGGTAGCCAATCGCTGCAATTTCTGCCAGTAGGCCGAACCACTCAGGTGCGTATGACATCACCCTGGCCCCACCCTAGCTTTTCGGGTTCATTTCTACCTGACGAGCGTGAAGTCAATGAACAAGGGTTTTCGGCTGCTTGGGAAGTGTTGCATTTAAACCGAAACTTTCCCCAAGTCTGGAAGAACGACCAGTTTCGGTTTAACCTTTCCAGTCGGTCGGCAATGGAGCCCTACGTGGATCGCTACGCCATGCCGGAGGATATTGCCACTGCTAGTAACGATTATGCGTTTGGGGTTAACTTACTGCAAGCAGTAGATACCTACCAAAAATCGCTGCGCACGGTGAAGTACGCCATCATGTTCATTGCCCTCACGTTTCTGATCTTTTTCTTCACCGAAATTCGCCACCACCGTCGTATTCATCCTATTCAGTACATCTTGGTTGGGTTAGCTCTCTGTTTATTCTTTACACTCCTTTTAGCTATCTCAGAACATTTGTCTTTTGCGTTATCCTACATCATCGCTAGCCTAGCCACCGTAGGGCTGGTCGGAGTGTATGTTCGGGGGGTGTTGAGGGATAATAAATTGGCGGGGTTGATTATTCTGCTGTTGCTATTATTGTATGGATTCATTTTCATTCTTTTGCAACTACAAGATTACGCTTTGCTAGTAGGTAGCTTGGCTCTGTTCGTTATTCTATCGGCGGTAAT
>NZ_JBARYM010000459.1:0-3035 GCF_049647865.1 Tunicatimonas sp.
GTCCTTCCCATATTGCAATTTCCTCATTGGTTTCCCGTATAAAAAGTATCTCGCGGAAGCTTTCGTCCGGAAAATCCGGAAACAATAGTAACACACTTTCTTCTTGATCAATACCAGTTAGATAAAATAGATCACTATTCTGAACGAACTTCATGGTACCATCTGCATTGGTGGGCATAATATCATTACTGTTCAAAACAACCAGTGAATGAGGCTTTAACTGAGCGAGAAGGCGGCGACGATTTTCAACAAATAGCGCAGAATTTACTGGATGATACTTCATATTAGTTAGGATTTGATGCTAAAGTACAAAATGCAGTAACTCGATAAAACTTAGTTCCTTAATTATGAGTTAGTGATTTTATATTCCCATATCGCTGCTCTATATTTGTTCTGAATTATGAACATCCTCCGTATACATCGCTCCGTCACTCATTAACAAAATAGGTTGGCGCCTACTATTTTATTCCTCCGAACGCATTGACCATCGCAAATTTCATGAAAACTACGCTACGCATAGCCATTCAAAAATCAGGACGACTTAGTGAACAGTCACTAAATCTTATC
This sequence comes from Tunicatimonas sp., assembly GCF_049647865.1. Classification (NCBI taxonomy): domain Bacteria; kingdom Pseudomonadati; phylum Bacteroidota; class Cytophagia; order Cytophagales; family Catalimonadaceae; genus Tunicatimonas; species Tunicatimonas sp. Next base: position 568 of record NZ_JBARYM010000459.1, read on the forward strand.
AAAGAATGTGGCATTCATTTTAACCACGGAAAAAACCGACTCAAGGCAGTATCTCACAATTTTCCAGCGGAATTCCTTTTTCTTCGCGACGATGATATCCCTGGTTACGTGGAAGATGGTGTGGCTGACTTGGGAATTGTGGGTGAAAATGAAATGGCAGAAAAAGCCAAAGACGTATTATTAGTTAAACGGTTAGGGTTTTCAAAATGTCGTTTATCATTAGCCGTTCCGCGTGATACAGAATACACCAACCCAAGTTTCTTTCAAGATAAAAATATTGCCACTTCGTATCCTTTAATTTTAAATCAGTTTCTTAAGGAGAAGCAAATTACAGCTCAAATACACGAAATTTCCGGCTCGGTAGAGATTGCCCCCAGCATTGGCTTAGCCGATGCTATTTGCGATATTGTGAGTTCAGGAAGCACCTTGTTGAGCAACGGATTGAAGGAAGTAGAAACGATTTTTCGCTCAGAAGCCGTGCTACTGGGAAACCACCGAGCCAATGAAGAAAAGAAAGATATGATCGATCAGTTGGTCTTCCGCATAAATTCGGTTCAAGCTGGAAAAGGAAATAAATACATCTTACTAAATGCTCCGGACAGTGCTACCGAATCTATTGTTTCGCTTTTGCCGGGAATGCGTAGTCCAACCATTGTTCCTTTAGCGATGAGCGGTTGGAACTCTATTCACTCAGTGGTGCAAGAAGACCAGTTTTGGGATGTGATTGAAAGGCTGCGTGAAGCCGGTGCCGAAGGTATTTTGGTAGTACCGATTGAAAAAATGATTTTATGACCATTATAGAGAATCCGGCCCGAGAAGATTGGGGTAAATTGACTCGCCGACCTACGCAAAAGTTTAAAAAAATTGAAAAGATTGTAAAACCAATCTTAAAAAAGGTCAGTAAGAAAGGCGATGAAGCCTTGCGCTATTTCGCCCTGGAATACGATCATGTAGCATTAGAAGAATTGCAAGTTTCTACTAAAGAATTTGATTTAGCCGATGAACAGTTAGAACAAGATTTAAAAGAAGCAATTCAGGTTGCTTACAGTAATATTAGTAAGTTCCACGAAGCTCAGAAAACCGATACTTTGGAGGTGGAAACGATGCCGGGAGTACGTTGTTTCCGCCGTAGTGTGCCGATAGAAAAAGTCGGACTCTACATTCCGGGTGGAACCGCACCGCTATTTTCTACGGTACTGATGACCGGAATTCCAGCCAAAATTGCCGGTTGTCAGGAGATAGTGATGTGCACTCCCAGCAACCGGCGAGGGCAAATTAACCCAGCTATTCTGTACACCGCTCGGCTGGTAGGAATTGACAAGGTTTTTAAAATTGGTGGTGCGCAGGCTATTGCTGCTATGGCCTACGGCACTGAAAGTATTCCTAGAGCTCATAAGATATTTGGTCCTGGTAATCAGTACGTTACTGTTGCTAAGCAATTAGTTAGTAAGTCACAAGTAGCCATTGATATGCCCGCCGGCCCTTCCGAAGTAGCTATCTTAGCTGATAAATCCGCTGACCCCACGTTTGTAGCAGCAGATCTGCTTTCGCAGGCTGAACACGGATTTGATAGCCAAGTAGTACTAGTTTCTGATAGTGAAGAGTTGGTTAATAAAACTCTTCAAATGGTAAAGGATCAATTACGTCAACTGCCCCGGCAAGAGATTGCTCGAGAAGCTTTGAAAAACAGCGTATGCTTTATTATGAACAATTTGGATGATGGATATGAGTTGCTTAACGAATACGCCGCTGAACACCTAATTATCGCCACCCAAAATCCTGAAGAAGCCGTTGAAAAAGTCCGTAGTGCCGGTTCTGTATTTCTCGGCCATTATTCTCCTGAGTCAGCGGGTGATTATGCTTCAGGCACTAACCATACGCTACCCACAAACGGATTTGCTAAATCGTACAGCGGTATTTCATTGGATAGCTACGTGAAAAAGATAACGTACCAATCTATTAGCCCCGAAGGACTGAGCATGTTAGGACCGTACGTAGAAAAAATGGCGGCCGCTGAGCAACTAGATGCTCACAAGAATGCAGTTAGTCTGCGATTGCAGAAAATCAAAAATGATAGCAAAGCACCGGAAGCACCAGTAGCGGAAACCAAGTAACGGTCTGCGAAATTTTTCGTACCTTATACTGACAATCCCTTCCGATACGGTTATATTAGTGCAAAAAAGTAGAGCCGGAGTAAAAAAAGCTGATGTACTTAAATTCCAACGGCAAGCTCGTCTTTCCAATAAACAATTATCCCGCGGCCTTCATACTACTGCCCGTACCTGGCAGGGATACGATGCTAATGATATAATGAAGTCTTCGGTAGCCGAACGCACTTTAGCTCTAGCCCAGTTATATGCTAAGGGAGTTGACTTAATGGAAGAAGATCGATTTCATGGCTGGATGAAAAGCTCCCACTTGGCATTAGGAGATCAATCCCCATTAGAATTCTTAGATACTCATTTTGG
>NZ_JBARYM010000460.1:0-8207 GCF_049647865.1 Tunicatimonas sp.
ACCTAGACCACACTGATACAATAAGCCCCAGTGAGATTCCGAATACCCAATTGTGGATTCCCGTAGATAGTCTGGTTTCTGGTTACTTGCATAACATGGACCGGAGTATGCTACTAAACCTTTGCCAGAAAATGGACATAGTGATCTGGATGTCGGTTCCTTGGGGAGTGTACGTTCACCAGAAGAAACCTATTTTTCGAGTAAATAGGCAACTAACTGAAAAGGAAACGCAGGCACTGCTGGATGCATTCATATTTGAAACGAAGGAGGTTATTTCAAGAAATTATGCATTCGGGTTTAAACAGTTAACAGAAATAGCCCTAAAAGCCATGAGTCCGGGAATCAACGATCCTGGAACTGCCGTAGAGGCTATCGATCGCCTTACTAGTTTATTTGCCCGTCAAATGATTATTCATCAAATTCCAGCTGTTACCGACAAACAGGGCAAGTTGCGGTGGATTGGCCGACCCATTCTTTTTGAGGACTTGTTTATATGGTGCTGGACTGCCATTAAAAACTATACTGCACAAGATACGGCGGTGCTCTACAAACTGATAGAATGGCTGGAGATTATGATTCGCCACGACGAATCGCATCAGCATAGTGCATTGTTCTCAACCGCTCTTTCGGAAGTTATAGACCATATGGATACCCATGCAAAAGGTGAGCTAGATCGACAAACCCTGAACCGGTATATTCGCCAACTGATCCGTAACTTTCCTGAACAATCACTAAACGATAAGGTACGAAAAAAGGTAACTGCAACCGATGCCCTAGAGATACATCCTTATTGAAGGGTTAACGCAGTCTAGCTTGTTCATCCGTTTACTTTTTAGCAATTTGAACTATCCCATCACTATACGTTACTGCTATGCTAACCACAACCTACATCGCTCTGCTAATTGTGATAAGTCCGTTATTCAATCTGGGGGCCCAATCTGCTAATGATTCAATAGACTGGCCTGATGGCAAACAAGTTGCTATCAGTCTTAGCTTTGACGATGCCCGACCGAGCCAAGTAGACACAGGAGTTCCTTTATTGGATAAGTATAACGCAAAAGCCACCTTTTATCTGGTGCCTAGCAGCGTGGAACGTCGCCTATCAAAATGGAAGCAAGCGGCTACCGCCGGACACGAAATGGGTAACCACTCGATGAATCATCCTTGTACCGGAAACTTTACTTGGTCTAGAGACAAGGCTATAGAAGAATACTCTTTATCTCAGATGAAGCAAGAACTTGCACAAGCCAGTGAACAAATTGAAGCTCTTTTAGAAGTGAAGCCAACTGAGTTTGCTTACCCCTGCGGGCAAACCTTTGTGGGGCGAGGTATAAATACCGAAAGTTACGTGCCAGTAGTAGCTGAACTGTTCCGTACGGGGCGAGGTTGGCTCGACGAAGCTCCCAACAATCCGGCTTTTTGCGATATGGCTCAACTAATGGGTATGCCCATGGACGGACTGGATTTTCCGGCGGTTAAAGCGATCATTGAATCAGCAAAGCAGCACGGGCATTGGGTTGTTTTTGCTGGTCATGACATTGGTGAAAGCGGACGACAAACGACTCGCACTGCAATGCTAAAACAGTTGTTACAGTACGCCCAAGATCCGGCTAACCAAGTTTGGCTGGCCCCAGTTGGCACGATAGCTGCTCATATTCGAGAGCAAAGGCAGCAGTAGGTAAAAATTGCTGATATCTCCAACCGTAAGCTTCATTATTAAAACCCACCCTACCTACTTACGTCAGAGAAAATTTGTAGACAATCATTTCATCTTTTGTATCGTTGTAGAGCTACAGCTTTAAAAAATGGCCGCCGGAAGGACACATAACGTTGGAACACTGATACTTGTACCTATTGTAACCTGGATAGCCTGGGAATTTAGTCATCATAATATGCTGACTACTTCGCTGGCTGGGGTAGGCTGTTTCTGCGGCATCTTTATCAGTCCCGATTTGGATATGCGGCAGCGTACCGTATCGGAAACTACGCTATTGCGTTGGTCATTGGGTATTGGTTATGTTTGGGTGTTTCTGTGGTATCCCTACGCTATGCTTTTTCGACACCGGGGCATCAGCCATGCTCCCATTTTTGGCACCATAACCCGGATGCTGTATTTGCTAGTCATTGCTTTATTGGTACAGTACCTTGCTCATAGTTTTTCGGATGCTCAGTGGACTGTCTGGCCGTGGGTGGATCAGAATCAGCAGAGTATCGCTATTTTTGCTGCTGGATTAGCTATTTCCGATCTGGGTCATTGGGTACTAGATCATATTTAGACCATTAAGCCGTAATTGGTATGATAAAGCTGCTCGTTGTAAGGTGTATACCGATTCATCTGCTGCTGAAAGGCCGCGTACGATTCGTAAGCCCGCTTAGCTAGTGGATCTTGCTGGATAGCATCGGCTATTACTTCTTCGCTATATTTCCGAAAAACGGTTAATACGTCGTCCGGAAAGCGACGAAACTGTACTCCTTCTTCTTCGGCCATCTTTACAGCGTACTCGCTATTCATAGCTTCTGATCGGCAGAGCGACCAATGGTTTAATCGTTCGGCCGCGGCAACTATTACTGATTGTAAATCGGTAGGCAGTGCTTCGTACTTTTCTCGGTTGACCGATAATTCCAGGGCCGTACCAGGTTCGTGCCATCCGGGATAGTAGTAGTACTGAGCCACTTGGTGAAAACCCATCTGATAATCGTGGTAGGGGCCAATCCATTCGGTAGCATCGATCACGCCTCGCTCCAAATTTGTATAGATTTCCCCGCCGGCAACTAATACTGATGTGCCACCGGCTTGATTAAACACTTTACCCCCGATGCCCGGAATCCGCATCTTCAGCCCTTGAATGTCTTCAATACTGTTTATTTCCTGGTTAAACCAGCCACCCATTTGCATTCCGGTATTGCCGCCGGGATACGGAATTATGTTAAAATCGCGGTAGGTCTTCTGCCATAGTTCAGTGCCATTTCCACCCGTAAACCAAGCGTTCATCTGCTGAGCGTTCATACCGAAGGGAACAGTGGCGAAGAATTGAGCGGCTGGCAGTTTACCGGCCCAATAGTATCCCGCACCGTGACCTAGTTCTACCGCTCCGCTACTCACGGCATCAAATACCTCTAAGGCTGGTACTAACTCCCCTCCGCCATATACGGTAATTTCCATCCGTCCGCCCGACATTTCGTTTACCCACTGGGCAAACAGGTTGCATCCTTCACCCAATATTGGAAAATTGGGTGGCCAGGTTGTTACCATTTTCCACCGGAAAGTATCATTAAAATTGATGTAGGGAACCTGTTTTTTTTCAGGTGAAATACCTGAGCTACAGGCAGCACCCAAAGTAGTGGCTGTAATAGCTGCCCCACTTTTTAATAAAAACTTCCTTCGGTTGGTTGTATTCATAATGGGTAATTTACTATAAAATACTTGATTTAGTAGTGAATAGTGATTGCGACCATCGCGCGGATAATGAATGAATAATGAAATACTTGTACTCTTTAAAATCTTTGCCACAAATGCATAATGATAGCGGTATTTTCTCGGCTACACGAACTATGATTGGCGCACTTAACTACCGCATATAAATTATTAATCATTTGTCATTATTCATAAATCATTCTTTGGTAGGGAACGCCTGTACCAAGAAATAAGTTAAAAGTTGGATTCAGAGGTGCGATTTATCTGAAAAACAGTATCTTTGCAGTCTTTTTGCGAAAGATGGACGTGATCCATCACATGTTTAACAAAACAAAATTATGGCAGTAAAAATCAGATTAACGCGTCGAGGACGCAAGAAACTGGCAATGTACGACGTGGTCGTAGCCGATGCCAGAGCACCACGAGATGGTCGCTTTATTGAAAAATTAGGAACCTACAATCCTAATGTCAACCCCGCCGCTATCGTTTTAAACGATGACAAGGCGCTTGACTGGGTGATGAAAGGTGCCCAACCTACCGACACTGTACGCGCGGTATTATCGTACCGAGGAATTATGCTTCGCAAGCACTTGCAAATCGGGGTGAATAAAGGTGCAATTACTCAGGAAGAAGCGGACAAACGCTTTGACGAATGGAAAGAATCGAAAGATACTAAAATTGAAGGCAAGAAAGATTCACTAGCGCAGAAGCAAGAGCAGGAGCGTGCTGAGCGATTGAAGCGAGAGCGTGAAGTAAGCGAAGCTCGCCAGAAAGAACTAGATGAAGAGAATGCTGCTGCAGTAGCTGAACTTGAAGCAGCAGAAGCAGAGGCCAATCCCAAAGCAGAAGCCGAAACCACTGCGGAAGAGCCACAAGCAACCGCCGAGGCAGCAGAGGCACCTACTGAGGAACAAGTAGCTGAAGCCCCCGCCGAAGAAGAGGCAAAAGCAGAAGAGACTGCTCCTGAGCCGAAAGCATCTACTGAAGATAAATCTAAGGCGGAAGAAAAAACTTCAGAATCAGATACTGAGCCTGAATTAAAAGCGGTAGAGGAAGCACCAGAACCAGAGGTTGCTACCGAGGCAAACGAGGAAAAGGTTGCTCCTGAACCAGAAGCTGCTACCGAGACAAAAGAGGAAGAGGTTGCTCCCGAACCTGTAGTAATGGCGGAAGAAACTCCTAACGCCGAAGTTCCGTCGGAAGAGTCTACTCCTGAGAAGAAAGATGAACCTAAGGCGGAAGAAGCTAAAGCTGAGGACAAGGCTCCTGAAGTAGAAGCTAAAGAGGAAGAACCTCAAGCAGAAAAAGCACCGAAACAAGAAGCTACTGCTACGCCTGATGAAGTAGTTGCAGCATCAGAGGCGGCCACTCAAGTGGCGGCTGGTGAGGAAGCAACCGCTGAAACCGCTACGGAAGAGTCGGCTCCTAAAGCTGAAGAAGCTAAGGCTGAAGAGAAAAAGGAAGAACCTGCTGCTAAAGATGCTGCCCCAAAGAAAGCGGAAACTAAGGAAGCAACTACTTCTGATGAAGCAACTTCCAAGGCAGAAGCTAAGGCTGAAGAGGCAAAAGAGGATGCTAAAGCTGAAACCTCAGAAGAAGAAAGCGATAAAAATAAATAGGCGTTTATGCGGATTGATGATTGCTATCAGCTAGGATACATCAGCAAAACGCACGGATTGCAGGGAGAGGTTAGCATTATTTTAGATGTAGATAACCCTTCCGATTATCAGAATTTGGAATCAGTGTTTGTTGGGCTACCTAAGTCCGAAACGCTGATTCCTTTTTTTGTGGATACTATCGATATTAAAGCTAGTCGTGCCTTAGTGAAGTTTGAGGATATTGATACTATTGAGCAAGCGCAAGAGTTAGTCAAATCTAGTCTTTACCTTCCCCTAACAACTCTTCCTGAATTGCAAGAGGGGCAATACTATTTTCACGAAATTGTCGGTTTCAAAGTAGTAGATCAGCAGCAGGGTGAATTGGGCGTAGTAAAAGATGTGTACACTGGTGGTAGCCAAGATTTAATTGCGCTTACTTACCAAGGTAAAGAAGTACTTGTTCCGATTAATGACCAATTGGTGCCTCGGGTAGATAAAAAGGAGCAAACAGTTTACGTAAATTTACCAGAGGGATTATTAGAACTATAAGCTTGATAACGCAACTTAGCAAGTTTAGCATAAAAAAACGCCAAAGTCATGAGAGACGTTGGCGCTTGTATTTTTAGGAAGACTGTCAATTATTCAGCCGGTTCAGCTTCTTTTTCACTATGTAAGTATCCTACCGATAATGAGTCTTCTCCTAGGAAGTGCTCCAAATGATGCGCTCGGTCTTCCGCTTTAAATAACTGAGCTTCTAGTAAATTTTTAGAAGCATAATCACCTAGTTCAAACGCTTTTTGTATAGAAGACCGCAACTCTATTGCAATCGTCTTCTCCGCTTTCATATCGTTTTCCAGGCTTTCGCGAATACGGTATACGCCTTCTTCTTCATGATCTACGTACGATAATTTCGCCATATTAGCCGGGTGACAAGTAGGAGCTACTCCCATCACAGTCAACCGTTCAGCTACTGCATCGTAACCTTCGTGTAGCTCAGTGTAATTCTCTTCAAGAAATAGGTGCAAATCGCGAAACTGTGGTCCTTCTACCAGCCAGTGATGTTTATGGTACTGATGATATAAGGTAACCATAGAGGATAAGTGGCGATCCAGATGCTCCGCCATCTCTAACGCTACTTCCTTATTTAATCCCACGGGGTTCCCCTCGTACTCTTTCTGATCTCTTAACTTATTCATAGAAATTTATTGACTTTGTTCAAAAAAATTTAACCTTTTATATACGATTTAAACTCATAAAAAGGCCAAAAGTTTATTTGAGACTGCATGAAATCCTGATTTAGATTTACTCTAAACATTATGTAAGTGTTCAAGTGTTATAGTCTAAAATATACCAAACTAAACTTAAAACGCTAAACCCAGAACTATTACACCTTAACACCACGCATATTAACGCTAAACTTTATTATGGCCTACCACCGACTTGCGGTTATACTGGGAAACTGCCTATTCCCAAACTTAGAATTAATATACCCTGATAAACGTACGTTATTTTTTATAGCAGAAGAAGCCGGATTGTGTACGCACTTTAAGTACCACAAGCATAAACTGATACTATTCTTATCAGCTATGCGCTCTTATCACGATTCTTTACAAAATAAATACCGCACCAATTATTGGAAACTTTCTGAAGAAAACCGTCACCTTTCCTACGAAGATAAGCTGAAGAAGACACTGGAAAAATACTCCAGCATTGAGGAGATGGTGATGTTTACAATTGAAGATAAGTTCTTCGCCCAGCGAATGGATAAATTCTGTAAAGAGCAAGGTTTACAACTGACAATTGTAGACTCGCCAGGCTTTTACAGTACAGTTAGTGATTTTCAGGAGTACTTGGATAACTCAAAGCGACCATTTATGCAGTATTTCTATACTGGACAACGGAAGAAATTCAATCTGCTCGTTAATGAGCAAAAAGAGCCTCTGCACGGAAAATGGTCATTTGACGAAGAAAATCGTAAAAAGCTCCCCAAGGATGTTACGATTCCCCCGCTACCCGACAGTGAATGGACGGATCATACCCGCGACGTAGCAAAGGTTGTCGATGAACTATTTCCTGAGCATCCGGGAAATTCACAGAATTTTTGGTTAGCTACTACCCGTCGCCAAGCATTGTACCGATTGAACGACTTTCTGAAGAACCGCTTCGCCGACTTTGGTCCCTACGAAGATGCTATTGACTCGGAACGTAACTTTCTGTTTCATTCAGTACTATCCCCCTACATCAACTTAGGCTTAATTACTCCTCAAGAAGTTATCGAGGCTGTTTTAGAGTACGCCCATCAAAAGGATATTCACTATCCCAGTGTGGAAGGATTTGTTCGGCAACTGGTAGGCTGGCGCGAATTTATGCGAGGTATGTATCATACCCATGACTTGCGCGGAAACTTCTTCAATAACCAACGCAAACTAAACGACTGTTGGTACGATGGCACCACTGGTGTTCCTCCGTTAGACGATAGCATAAAGCGGGTAGTTGAACATGGCTACACCCATCACATTGAACGGCTTATGGTACTCGGTAATATTATGCTACTGGCCGAGGTGCATCCTGATGAAGTGTACCGCTGGTTTATGGAAATGTTCGTGGATTCATCCGACTGGGTGATGGAACCTAATGTGTACGGTATGAGTCAGTTTGCCGACGGCGGTACCTTCGCTACTAAGCCCTACATTGGCGGTTCTAACTACATCAGCAAAATGAGCAACTACCGCAGAGATAAAGATTGGGCCGACCCGGTAGACGGACTCTACTGGAGCTTTATTGATCGCCACAAGAAAGTCTTTGCTCAGAATCAACGTATGTCTATGATGGTGGCTACGCTAGATCGAATTAACCAGGAGCGTAAAGAACATCTGTTTCGGGAAGCCGAGGCCTTTCGAGAGCGAACCACATCTTAGTTATCACTGGATTCGAATAATACTTTTCTTAAGTTAGAGACACTCCGATTGTAAAGGGGTAACAACCGTATATACGCCATATAGCAGCTATTTCATTTATATTCCCAGTGTTTTTGTCTGATGTACTAATGATAAAGTACTAAAATTATGCTGAACATCTTGTTATACATAGAGCTATGTGTAGCCGTTTTCAACTGCTCAAATGGTTGAAAACATTTGCAGCCATTTACAGACAAGTAGTAAAATTTAACTCAAATTACAGAAAGCACTTACCGA
>NZ_JBARYM010000461.1:0-5023 GCF_049647865.1 Tunicatimonas sp.
GCTAAGAGAAGGAACAATCTGAGCGGCATTGGCAAACAGTATATAAACAACCGAAACTACGTAAATAGCCACCATTGCCGGAACCATACGACTAGCTACACTTGCAATTCGTTTAATTCCCCCGAAAATAACTACGGCAACTAGTGTAGCTACTAAAAGCCCTATAATGAGGTTTAGAACAAAACTCTCCTGCATTCCCATCGGAAGCAAAACGACATCTTTAATAACTCGACCTAATTGATTAGCATTTACCATTGGTAGAGGTCCCAATAATCCGGCTACGCAGAAAAATACTGCCAGCGGTTTCCACTTTTTACCTAAACCTTCTTCAATCACATACATCGGGCCTCCCTGCACTTGTCCGGCACTGTCTTTCCCTCGGTACATAATTGCCAGTGTGCAAGTAAAAAATTTGGTAGCCATACCCAGAAATGCGCTTACCCACATCCAAAAGAGGGCACCGGGACCACCTACAGTAATTGCTACTGCTACCCCGGTAACATTTCCCATTCCTACGGTAGCGGCTAAAGCACTAGAAAGAGCTTCAAAGTGGCTAATCTCGCCCGGATCATCCGGGTTATCGTACTTTCCTCGTAGTACATTAATAGCATGACCAAAGTAGCGGAACGGAAGGAAACGAGAATAGAGCATAAAAAATAGCCCTCCGCCTAATAAAAGGACAAGGAGAGGCGTACCCCAAGCCAAACTACTAAACTGTTCTAATATGCTTTCGAGCTGTCTCAAAGGATAGGTAAGGATAGTTTATACAACGAGGGTTGAATATACGGATTCGTTGAATCCTCACCAAATGAGAGGTTAACCGACTAGTTTTTTCCAATCGCGGTTCCTAACGGAGATGTTCTGAGAGATTTTACTGTAATTATCCCAAGAATCTTTTACATGGTAGAGTGAAGGAAGATTTCCTGATAATAAATCTTCGTAGTCTTTACGATAAAGACCACCGCCGTAGTAGTAAAAAGTAAACAGATTACCTTCTTCGCTAAAAAGCTCATGGCCTAAGTAGCCATCCCAAATCTCACTAAGAATGGTGCAGGAAATTTCGCGTTTTTTGAATCTGAAGATTTGAGTATCGGCTTCTTCCTCGAAGTACTCGGAATATAAATCATTGTCGATGATCCACCCCAGATACATTCCAATGTGAACATAGGCTTGTTCAATAGGTAGATCACCGGGAAAGTTTCCTAAGAAATGAGTCTTGGCGTTGTCATAAATACTTTTCCCTTTTGCAGATACTGGTGTGGTCATAACTTTTTTAAACAAATGTAGAGGATTAGAGGCTGCGATTTTGTGAAGTTTCTATCAATTCATTACGCTTGTGTAGTTTTTCCAGATTCCGATAAATCGCTTTTAAAATTCTACCATGCTATGGAGCTAGCCAACTATATTCGTGATGTTGTTGACTTTCCTCAACCGGGGGTTACCTATAAGGATATTACTCCACTATTGGGAAACCCTGCTGCCTTTAAAGCGGCGGTTGGTCAACTTAGTAGTACTCTGGTTCAGCTAGGGGTCCAAAAAGTTGTGGGAATAGAATCGCGCGGTTTTATCTTAGGCGCATCGTTGGCTGAACGGCTGGAGGCAGGTTTCGTACCGGTTCGGAAAAAGGGGAAGTTGCCATTTCAGACCTTGCAGCAGGAATATACGTTGGAATATGGTACTGATTGTCTGGAGATTCATCAAGATGCAATATTGCCTGGGGAGAAAGTAGTAGTGCACGATGATGTATTGGCTACGGGTGGTACAGCTGCTGCTGCTTGCAATCTAGTCCAACGGCTAGGTGGGGAAATTGTCCAGGTATCCTTTCTTGTCGAGTTGTCTTTCCTCAAGGGAAGAGAGAAAATTGCGCAGTATCCGATTTTCAGCCTCACTACGTTTTAGGCATTTCCGTACAACTTGAGCACTGTCTGCCGTAGCGGAGCACTATTGGAAGAGGCCAGAAAAGCAATTGTTTCGGCAACTTGTTCAGGGGTAACCCAGTCGTTAAAGTTAGCGTCGGGCATAGATTCTCGGTTAGGTGGTGTGTTCAGTACGCTAGGCACAATAACAGAACAGCGAACCCCAGTTTCAGCCGTCTTAGCATTAACTATTTTCTCAAGCTGAAATAGTAGTGACTTAGAGAGAGCATAGGATACCATATCCGCCGCGGCTGATGGATCAAGCGCAGGACGAGCTCCCACCAGTACAATATGACCGTCTTGCTCCTGATCACTCATCTGAGCTGACAGCTTTTGGCAACATAGATAGGCGGTCAGAAAATTTAGGCGATACATTTTCTCCAAATCCTTGTGAGTTGTTTCTGCCAGCGTACCCATAGCAAATCCACCAACCAGCAACGCCGCAAAATCAACCTGACCGTAGTTTTGAGAGATGTGATTCACTAAGTTACTGATCTCACTTTCATTACTTACGTCAACCGCATACTTTTCAAAAGATGGATGATCTTCAAATTCCAATGATTCATCTGGGGTTTTAACGGTGCCTACTACGACAAACCCTTCACCTAATAGTCGGTTCGTTACTGATCTGCCTAAATTACCAGATGCTCCAGTTACTAAGGCAATCTTTTTCTGTGACATGTTTCAATGTTAGTTTTATGACTCTAGAAATAAGAAGGAATTTTTTAGAAAAATGTTCATCAAACTATATCATCTTTAAAAATTTTCAGTATATTAAACTATTGATTAAAGAAAATTCAAGCTAACCTATGCTTGATTGATCGGCCTTCAGGGTATCCATGCATACCATAACCTCACCACAGTTCGTTATAAAAGGCCCTTAGTGCAGTAATGAAGAAGTCACTTATTCGCACTACCATCTGACAAACCATCCAATTACGTCAAAGTCGTTAACGTAATCTGTTTAGTGATTCTTAACTTATTTACAAGAGTAAATCTAGAAGGATATGAGTGTATTAGATAAGATCAAGACCAACTACAGCTCCTCTTTTAGCGAAATCACATTGGCTGAATATTTAAAGGAGTGTAAAAAAGATGCTACGATGTACGCCAAACCCTCAGAGCGAATTCTGGAGGCGATTGGCGAACCCGAATTAGCGGATACCCGAAATGACCCAAAACTTAGTCGGATATTTTCTAATAAGGTAATTAAGCGCTATCCGGCCTTCCGCGAGTTTTACGGTATGGAAGATACCATCGATCAGATAGTATCTTTCTTCCGCTATTCGGCGCAGGGTTTAGAGGAAAAGAAGCAAATCCTGTATCTAATGGGACCAGTCGGTGGCGGAAAAAGCTCGTTGGCTGAAAAGGTTAAGCAATTGATGCAAGAGAACCCAATTTTTGTACTAAAAGCCGGGGATGAACTTAGTCCAGTGTACGAAAGCCCACTGGGGCTATTTTCCGACTATAAAAAGGAACTGGAATCAGAGTACAATATTCCATCTCGCTACATTCCGGCTTGTATGAGTCCTTGGGCCGCCAAACGCTTGCGGGAGTTTGATGGCGACGTGAATAAATTTAAAGTCGTAAAGCTTTACCCCTCTGTTCAGAATCAAATCGGAATTTCTAAAACTGAACCTGGTGACGAGAACAACCAGGATATTTCTACGCTAGTGGGCAAAGTTGATATACGTAAGCTGGCAGAGTTTCAGCAAAGCGACCCAGATGCCTATTCTTACTCAGGGGCGTTGTGTTTAGCCAACCAGGGTGTAATGGAGTTTGTGGAAATGTTTAAATCTCCTATTAAGGTACTCAATCCGCTGCTGACTGCTACTCAGGAAAATAACTACAAAGGTACGGAACCCATTGGAGCTATTCCTTACGATGGAATCATTTTAGCCCACTCGAACGAGTCTGAATGGGCAAAATTTGCTAATGACAAAAAGAATGAGGCCTTTTTAGATCGAATTTACAAAGTGCAGGTGCCGTATTGTTTGAGGGTAGATGAGGAAATCAACATATACGAAAAATTAATCCGAGAAAGCTCACTAGACCAAGCTCCTTGCGCCCCGCTCACGCTAGAATTACTCGCTCAATTTTCAGTAATGACTCGGTTGAAGGTTCCGGAAAATTCCAGCTTGCACTCTAAGATGCGAGTTTACAATGGAGAAACCCTGAAAGAGACTGATCCCAATGCTAAGTCTATTCAAGAGTACCGCGACGATGCCGGAATTAACGAAGGAATGACGGGGGTTTCTACTCGCTTTGCGTTTAAGGTACTGTCTAAAGTATTCAACTTCGATAATGAAGAGCTAGCAGCCAATCCGGTGCATCTTCTGTACGTGCTGGAACAGGAAGTAGTAAAGCTAGAGTTAGATAACGAAAACGAGGAGCGGTATCTGAATATTATCAAATCTATTCTGGCTACTAAGTATGCTGAGTTTATTGCCGACGAAATTCAGAAAGCCTACATTGAATCTTACGGCACCTACGGACAAAACATTTTTGAGAAGTACATTATTTACGCTGATTACTGGATTCAAAATAACGACTACCGTGATCCGGATTCGGGAGAAATTTTAGACCGAAGCATTTTAAACGATGAGTTAGAAAAGATCGAGAAACCGGCGGGAATTGCCAATCCGAAAGATTTCCGGGCAGAAGTAACTAACTTCACGTTGCGCTACAAGGCTAATAATGGCGGCGAAACCCCCCGCTGGGATTCTTACGAGAAAATTAAAAACGTGATTGAAAAGAAGATTTTCACCAACACTGAAGATTTACTTCCGGTAATTTCTTTCAATGCCAAAAGTAACGAAGAAGATGATCGCAAACACCAGGATTTTACTCGCCGAATGAATGATCGGGGCTATACTGCGAAGCAAATTCGCATTCTGGTAGACTGGTTTATGCGCGTTCGTAAAACGATGGGATAGAGGAAAAATACGAAATGTGACAGGGAGAAATTCTGTAGAGGCGTAATTGATCACGTTTATTTTCAACGTAACTATATGAGCAATAGTAATATTATTGATCGGCGAAAAAATACGAAGGGCAAATCTATTAACAATCGCCAAAAGTTTCTGAAACGGGTGGAGGGGCAAATT
>NZ_JBARYM010000462.1:0-3795 GCF_049647865.1 Tunicatimonas sp.
GCGCAATGCTTTGATAACCCGGTAAAAGGCCGGTGTGCTCGTAGACATAGATTGATGAGGAGATGGCTTGTTCTTCCTCATTTAATAATGACCCGTCGTTCAATGCTCTCAAAAAGACACCTACGTCTTCAATGGTTGCTACCATTGAGCCTCCGGGCTGAATGAAGTCATTATATTTTATGTCATGTTCGTACCCAACAAAGTATCCGCTCATCACATCATCCAGGTCCACTTCGCTAAGCAAACTGTAAGTGTGGTTTAGGCCCAGGGGCATCAGGATTCTTTGCTGGATATACCGGTGGTGACTGTAACCTAACACCTGATCCATGATGTCACCAATGAGCAAATAATTAGTGTTTGAGTACTGATACTTGGTGTTCGGTTCAAAATCTGATGGCTGATCCAGTACCAGTTCATAGGTTTCACTTCTTTCTTGGTAAGGACTGCTCCAAGGATAATCTGGGTGGTCAACGTAATTGGGAATGCCACTTCGATGCTGCACCATCATTCTTAGAGTAATCGCGTTCGCATTTTCAATCCGGTCGGCGTATTGCGGTAAGTATTCGGCCAGCGTTTTATCCAGGGACAACCGCCCTTCATGGACTAGCATAGTCACCGCGACGGCCTCATACAACTTACTAATACTCGCTATTTTGAAAAGTGCCCGGGGGTCAGCGGGTATCTTTTTCTCTCGGTTATTCCAGCCTTCGGTGTAAACTTCTGCCTCTTTTCCACCCTGATCGACATACACAATCATGCCATCAAATCCGTATTCAAGGGCTTGGGCGGCTTGTTCCGGTATGGTTTCAGGAAGCGGGGTTAGCCAGATTTTTATAAATATCCAGGGGATAAAAAACATAGAGATTATGGTTCCAACCAGCAACACTATTTTAAATATCAGTTTCTTGGTCATAGGGTTGCTTTTTTCCTTTAATCAGTAAGTAAAACGTAAACGATAGTTCTCCAATCGCCGCAGCGATACCGACAATTAAAGCAGTATATTCCTCGTAGCCCGGCAGGCTGAAGTTACCAAAAGTTTCGATGAGGTAGCCTGCCGCCGAACCAATCAGAAAACCCCCAAAGATATTCGGAATCGTGTTAGACTTATAAATCAGTATCCCAAGTAGCAAGCAGTGAAGCCCAAAAAAACCGCCCGCAATGAGATAACCACTGCGGTGAGCATCCATAAACAACAAACTGAGTGATTGTCGTTGGGCTTCATCAAAGACGGTCAGGAACTCAGCATCACCCAAGATATGGTAAGCGAGAAAATGGTTGAGCAGATTTAGGCTGCCAATAGCGGGGTGAGCGATCAGTCTAAGCGCGGCGGATGTCATTGCCAAGGTTTTACCAAAGGGTTTGAACATTTGATACAACAGCACGGAAACGATGGCATCCATGATGAACGCCACCAAGTCTAGTGATAAACCTAACCGAAATAAGGCTTCGTTTTGTACGATATTGTTAGCGGTCGCTAGCGCATCTCCTGGCACGACTATGCTGCCCCGAATGTAGCCTTGGCTAAACCCCGCACAGATGATAATAAGCAGGTACAAAAATCCGGTCAGTCTATACGTTTTCTTTTCCATGTTTAATGCTGTTGAACAGGATACTGTTACTCATTCTCATTATTGGTCCTCCTTCTTTTAGTGGCGTCATCTTCCTTGGTATACTCGAGTGCGACACCGATGGCTATTCCAAGACTCAGCCACAGACCTAAATTATCTAAGGCGATTCCCAGAATGGTTCCGATCACTACCCCTAGTAAGATTCCGGACGCTAGTTTATTATCCTTTTTCATAGTTGCAAGAATTTAGGTGGTTACGATAACTACATTGCCTCGTTTATGGCCTCCTTCAACATAGCGGTGGGCTTCTACCATTTCTTCCAAAGGATATACTTTGTCTATGACAGGTTTGAGTTTCCCTTGTTCCACTAATTCCTTCAGCTTTAAAAATACTTCTTTGGGGGTTGTAGGCGTGCCATCGTCAATAGAGATGTATCTTCCCTGTTTATTGATCGCCTGTTTGCTCTTTGCTTTGAGCACTGATGATTTACTATTACCCACGGCATCTATCACGTATTGGTACGTCTCCAATTGGGATTCAGCATTGCTTGCGGTGTAATCAATCACCTTGTCACTTCCCAAGGACCTTACTAGCTCAAAATTCTTACTACTGCATACACTGGTTACCGCAGCCCCCGCGTTTTTTGCCATTTGTAAAGCCATCGTTCCAATACTTCCGGATGCCCCATAAATAAGCACTTTATCGCCTTTTTTAATACTGGTCTTTTTTAATAGATGAGCAGCTAACAGACCTCCGTACGGAATGGCCGCGGCTTCTTCAAAGCTGATGTTGGTTGGTTTCAGGGCGATGTTCCAGTCTTGAGGTAAACAGATGTATTCCGCGTAGGAGCCAAAACGGTGTTTCATTGGTGACATGGAACAATACGCGAACACTTCGTCGCCTAGGTTAAACTTGGTGACATTTTTTCCTTTACCCGCAATAGTACCAGCCACCACCATGCCCAAAATTGGATTTCTGGGCTTCCCAAAGCCAAAGGCAAGTTGAACAAGTAGCTTATACATAAGTGGTGCTTTCAAACCACGAATAAGGACATCGCTAGCAGTGACTGAAGTAGCGTGTATCTTGATGAGTACCTCGTTTTTATTTGGTTGTGGTTGGTTGACTTCTTGGAGTTGTAGCACTTCCGGAGATCCGTATCCGGTGGCTACCATTGCTTTCATTTTGGTTGTCATGGCTGTCAGGTTTAAAGTTCATGGCAAATAAAGTTAACGTGTGTATAGTATTCGTTCGGATTATCAGCAAGAAGTTCGTATTTATAAATCCGAACAGTACCCCTGGCTAAATCCCGCACAAATAATAATGAGGAAGTAGAAGAACCCAGTCAGTCTATACGTTCTCTTTTGCATAACATTATATTCAAGTAGCGTAGACGACTACATTACCCTTTTTGTGTCCTTGATCCACGTAGCCATGCGCCTCAGCAATGTCTTCCAGCGCGTATGACTCATCAATGACTGGTTTAATAGCACCTTCTTGAATAAGGTCTTTGAGCAATTCTAAATCTTTAATCCGTTCGTGCGGGGGGCGCAGACCAGTAGCCGCAATAAGTGCTTTCTTCTTACCAAATACCGCCGTGCGGATTACCTGAAGAAAGATACCTAATTTGATACCGGCTTCCAGAAATCGGCCTTGTTCGGTAAGTGAATGCTTGCAGTGCGAGAAGGTAGTCTTTCCCACCGCGTCGAAGATAATATCGTACGTCTGACCATTCTCCGTAAAGTCTTCCCGTCGGTAGTCAATCACGTGGTGCGCTCCCAGCGAGCGAACCATCTCCCGGTTGTCGGTGCTGCATACGCCGGTGACATCGGCTCCGTAGTAACGGGCAATTTGTACGGCGGAGGAGCCTACGCTACCGGATGCCCCGTAGATAAGTACCCGCTGGCCCTGTTTGATTTGTCCTTTATCGCGCAGAAAGGGCAGGGCGGTCAGGAAGCCGTCGCAACAAGCAGCGGCTTCGGCAAACGATACGTTGGTAGGCTTACAGGTAAACACTCCGTCTTCGGGCAGGCAGATGTACTCAGCGTTGGCCCCGAATTCCGGACCAGCCGTGCCGAAGACTTCGTCGCCTACTTGGTGCTTAGTCACCTTCGGGCCGACGGCTTCAATTACCCCGGCCAGTTCTTCCCCCAACCGGGTAATTTTGGGCTTTCGCAAGCCGGTGAACAGCCGGGAAAAGTAAGGTTTGCCCTGTCGGAAGGTGCATTCG
>NZ_JBARYM010000463.1:0-1535 GCF_049647865.1 Tunicatimonas sp.
AGCCTACAACTTCGCTCCTGCACTGGTCAAACCCCGGATGTCCGGCTCCACTATCATCAGACTGAAATACAAAGTTGGGTATCCCCCGGAACCCTGCGGCGGCTGAAGCTGGATATTCGTTCAGCGGATCTTTCTTAAAGTTAACCCAATCGTTTCCTTCCGAATCAATTAAGCGGGAAAGTCCTCCCCCGGCCTGATCGTACCAGTAGGTAGCCGAAGTAGTTTTTACTACAAAGTGCGTACGATCTTCATACATTGCCTCTTCAATACTAACTGAGGTACAACTACTTAGACAAATACCTATAGCGAAGAATAAGGTAATTAAGAAGGAAGTTTTATTCATCGTCAATAGCAATAACTGAAAATGATCCAAAGGTGACATCGGTATTATGTGCCAAAAGTAGCGCGCTTCCTGATGAAATATTATCAGGAGTAAACTCTTCGGCTACCAGATCCCAGTTGTCAGGTTCTTTTGTTCCATCTTGCCATAGTTTTACCTGATAACGAGTAAGCGAATCGTGAATGGTGAGCACTCGATGCTTCATATGATACTTTTCTTCGAGCTCAATGCTTCTTATTTTATTAGCATCTTCAACGTACAAATGCTCCCCATCAAAAACCCGCCATCGGCAGCTATCTAGATTATCTGTTAAGCGAAACTCTGCCGTAGCACCCAATGGAAACCACTTTGCGTGAGGCTGTTTGCCATCGAAATCATGTCCCGGCCAACGAGTGGCGATAGCAGCATGGCTTACATTAAATGTAGGTGGGCCAGGGCGGGGCAATGTAAAATTGTGGAAAATTACTGACGTAGATACCTCATAGTTGTGCCATGAAGTATCGCCAAATGCTAGCACCCGATCGTAGTATGGCTCTTTGGTTCGTACCCCTCCTTCAACAAGCTTCCACTTTCCATCAACAATTTGTACAACATCCGAGATATTTTCAACAGTATCCCAATTAACTGCGTAAGGAAGTGACCATTGATTTGCCCTTGTAAACTGAATATTGACTGTTTCATCTACTTGTCTTCCGGCGGAATCTACGGCAGTAATACGTAATACGTTACTACCTTCCCGCAGCGAATCTTCATGAATATCAATATTGAAATCACCATCAAGCGCCAGTCTTCTGCCATCTTCACCCGTGGAAAGTACGTGAGGTGAACCTCCGTTAAGAGAATAGGTTTGAATGATAGTATCTGGCTGTACATTACCTAGTACGTTAACCCATCGCTGCGCTAAACCAGGCTGACCAAAAGATTGATTAGTTCCGTACCATACATGGATTTTTAATACAGATGCTACTAATGGCTTCTGCTGTACCAGTAGGGTAACCAGCAAACTGAGAACTACCCAACCTACAATTTTTATCAAGAAACTATTTTTCATAAATGCTTTACTTCTAAAGTAGATCGTAGCGAATTTTTACCATAATTCCTGGCCATTGTACTTCCATACCGTGAACCATCTGCCCTTGAAAGAGTGGGGTTTTTAGAGTAGTAATCGTATTTTTTCCGTTCTCAAGTACGTGAG